>DATLZP010000138.1:0-15173 GCA_035573935.1 Actinomycetota bacterium | reverse complement strand
AAGGGGACCTCCCCCAGCCGGGTCGCCCTCCGCCGGAGGTCGGCCACGCGGTAGCTCCCCACCGCCTCGAGCACCGCCACGTCCATGGGGTCGCCGCTCGGGGGGTCGAGCTCCGCGTCGTTGCAGAGGGCGGCGATCTCGGTCGCGGTCGTCCAGGCCCGATCCGGGAGCGAGGCGAGGGGCCCCGGGGGGCGGTCGATCGTGGCCGCGGCCTCCAGGCGCATCCGGTTCTCGGTGAGGGTCCCGGTCTTGTCCGTGAGGATCACCGTCGCCGCACCAAGGGTCTCGACCGCGGCCAGGCGCCGCACGATCGCGCCACGGGCGGCCATCGCGCGCACGCCGACCGCCAGGGCCACGGTCACCACGGTCGCCAGCCCCTCCGGGACGGCCGCCACGGCCAGGGCCACCGAGGCCAGGAACGAGCGCTGGAGGCTCTCCTCCGTGAAGCCCATCCGGGCCAGGGTCAGCCCGAAGACTCCGACCGCGATCACGATGGCCATCGCGCCGAGCCGGAAGGTCGTGGCCCGGAGCTCCCGCTGGAGCGGCGTCGCCGGCTCCCGCTCTCGCAGGCGTTCGGCGATCCGTCCCAGCTCGGTCCGCGGTCCGGTGACGACCGCTACGCCGCGGCCGACGCCGCGGATCACGACGGTGCCGGAGAACGCCATCCCGGGTCGCTCGGCGATGCCGGAGCCATCCGTCGCCCCGGGCGTCTTGGCCACGGGCAGCGACTCCCCGGTGAGCAGGGATTCGTCGATCTCGAGCATCGAGGCTTCGAGGAGCCGGAGGTCGGCGGGGATCCGATCCCCGGCGGAGAGGAGCACCACGTCGCCGGGCACCACCTCACGGGCCGGCACCTCGGTCGGCGAACCATCCCGGAGGAGTCGGGCCCGGGGCGACTCCATCGACCTGAGCGCCTCCAGTGCAGCCGCAGCCTTTCCCTCCTGGAAGAAGGCGATGGCCGCGTTGAGCGCGACGATCGCGAGGATCGCGGCGGCATCGACGGTCTGGCCCAGTCCGACCGCGTCCACGACCGCGGCCGCGATCAGGAGGATCGACATCGGCTCCGCGAGCAGCCGGAGGATCCGCACCGGCCACGGGACCCGGCGAGACGGCGGCAACTCGTTGGGTCCGTACTCGGCGAGGCGAGCCCGGGCGTCGGCCGTGGAGAGCCCGGAGGCAGGCTCGGTGTGGGCAGGAGGGACCGGGTCGACGTTGCCGGGCGTGGGCGTCATCGAGATCGGAGCCGGGAGGCCGCGGCCCGGCGGTGCGGACGGCGTTCCTCCCACCGCCGAAGGGGGGCCACTTCCCGCTCGCTCGAGCTCATGGGCACCATCGGGAACGCGGAGTCTAGACCACGGGGGCGTGCTGCCCGGGGGCCGCTCGGCTCGGAGGTGAGGGGACCCCCGTCCCGCCGTCGCTGCGAGGATCCCGGTCGCATCGAGGACCGCGGCGCGGATCGGGGCCACCCGGCTCGCCGACGACCCGCCTCCGGTTGCGTCCTCCGGCCCCGTATGACAACGTACGGCTGCCCGTGCGCGGACGATCCCGATGAGGTTCGAGAGGGCCCCTCGAGGGCGGGATCCGTCGAGGCTCCACCGCGAGGAGCGCCCCGGGCCCCGGTCGGTGGCCAGCACCCTGGCCGCCACCGCCGGCATCTTCCTCGTCGGCGCCATCTACCTGGGGAGCCGGGGGCTCCGGAACTTCGACTCTGCGCTGGTCGGCTACGCGGTCGCCATCGTCTTCCTGACGTTCGGCGTCGTCTACCGGTACGCCGTCTGGGTGCAGAGCCCCCCGGCTCGCCGGTACCTCATCCGGGGCTGGCGGGCCTTCCTGTCGTGGCGGAACTTCCTCCGGTTCCCCGCGCTCGTCCCCCGGGCCCTGATCTCGCACCTCTCCTTCCAGACCTTCATCCGGGAGCGGGGGCGGGCCCGATGGCTGGCCCACCAGGCGGTGTTCTGGGGGGTGATCCTGGCCACGCTCATCACGTTCCCGCTGGTGTTCGGGTGGATCCACTTCCGGGCCCTTCCCGGTGAGCGCGTGCGCTACGTGCTGTTCGTCTGGGGCTTCCGGGCCTTCACCTTCGAGCCCCTGTCCTGGTTCGGGTGGCTGGTCTTCCACGGGCTGGACGTCTCCGCCGTCCTGGTCCTGGCCGGGTGTGGCTACTTCATCTGGCGGCGGTTCCGGGACCGGGAGGCGTCGACCGGGCAGCGCCTGGGGTACGACTTCATCCCGCTCCTGGCCCTGGTGGCGATCTCCGTGACCGGGCTGCTCCTCACCTTCTCCAGCCTCTTGCTCGACGGCCGGGGCTACGAGTTCCTGGCCATCATCCACATGGCGACGGTCGTCCTGACCCTGGTCTTCATCCCCTTCGGGAAGTTCTTCCATGTGATCCAGCGCCCCGCGCAGGTCGGGGTGGAGGTGTTCAAGCGGACCAGCGCCGAACGCAGCGGGGTCTTCCTCTGCCGCCACTGTCGGGCGCCCCTGGAGACCACGGGCTTCGTCACGAACCTGCAGGAGACCATGCAGGAACTGGGGCTGCCGTTCGCCGAGTGGGTGGAGACCTGCCCCCGGTGCAAGCGGCACCGCCGGGGGGAGGCCTACCTCGCCCAGGTGAAGCGGGGGTTCGTTCGGTGAAGCGTGGGCGCGCCTACCCGGTGCTCGCCCCCGGGGTCGGGGACTTCCGGGGGGCCGGGGCGGTGCCGGCGGGCCGGTGGGAGGCTCCGGAGCGGGGAAGGGAGCGGCTGGTCCCCACCCACTGCTCGTTCTGCGGCGTGCAGTGCGGGATGTACCTCCGGGTGGATGCGGAAGGTCGGGTCTTCGGGGTGGAGCCCAGGGATCACCCCATCAACCGGGCCAAGCTGTGCCCCAAGGGCGTGGTGGCCTACCAGCAGGTGAACCACCCGGACCGGCTCCGGCACCCCCTGGTTCGGGACCGGCGGGGGGGACCCCTCCGGCGGGCGACGTGGGAGGAGGCGCTTGAGCGGGTGACGTCCGAGATCCGGCGGATCCAGGCCACCCACGGCCCCGACGCGTTCGCCACCCTCGGCGGAGCGAGCATGACCACCGAGAAGTGCTACCTCCTGGGGAAGCTGGCCCGGGTGGCCCTCCGGACCCGGCACACCGACTACAACGGGCGGCTCTGCATGGTGTCGGCGGCGGCGGCCAACAAGCTGGCCTTCGGGATCGACCGCGCCGCCAATCCCTGGAGCGACCTCTTCGAGACGCAGGTGATCGTGGTGGCCGGGGCGAACGTGGGGGAGACCTTCCCCGTGATGACCCGCTACCTCTGGGGAGCCAGGGACCGAGGGGCCAGGCTGGTGGTCGTGGACCCCCGGGAGACCCCCCTGGCCCGGACCGCCGAGCAGCACGTCCGGATCCGTCCCGGCACGGACGCGGCCTTCTTCGACGGGCTCCTGCATGTGATCGCCCGCGAGGGGCTGGTCGACGAGGGGTTCATCCGGGACCACACGTCGGGCTGGGAGGCGGTCCGCGACGTCGTGGCCGCCTACCCGCCGGAGCGGGTGGCCGAGATCTGTGGGATCCCCGCCTCCCAGGTGGTCGACGTGGCCCTCCTGTGGGGACGGGCCGAGCGGGCCATGGCGCTCCACGCCCGGGGGATCGAGCACCGCATCCAGGGCACGGAGAACTGCCTGGCCGTGATCAACCTGGTGCTGGCCACCGGCCAGATCGGGCGGCCGGGGGCCGGGTACGGGACCATCACCGGGCAGGGGAACGGCCAGGGCGGCCGGGAGCACGGCCAGAAGTCGGACCAGCTCCCCGGAGGACGGGACATCGAGGACCCGGAGGCCCGCCGCCACATCGCCGAGGTGTGGGGGATCGACGAACGGGACCTCCCCCGCCGGGGCACGTCGTTCGTGGAGATGATCGGCCAGATGGAGCGGGGGGAGATCCGGGGGGTGATCGGCTTCTGCAACAACCCCCTCGTGTCCCTGCCGGACCAGGCCATGGTGGCCCGGGCCTACGACGCCCTCGAGTTCCACGCCCAGGTCGACTTCTTCCTCTCCGAGACGGCGGCCCGGGCCGACGTCGTGCTGCCATCCACGACCTGGGCGGAAGATGAGGGAACCCACACCAACGCCGAGGGCAGGGTGGTCAAGATCAACCGGGCCGCCGCTTCCCCCGGGGAGGCCCGCCCGGACTGGTGGATCATGTCCGAGATCGCGCGCCGCCTGGGGGAGGGCGACCGGTTCGCCTTCTCGACCCCCCGGGAGATCTTCGAGGAGCTCCGGGTGGCCTCCCGGGGCGGGACGGTCGACTACTCGGGGATCACCTACGAGCGCCTGGAGGAGACGGGAGGGATCTTCTGGCCCTGTCCGAGCACCGATCACCCGGGGACCCCTCGCCTCTTCGAAGACCTCCGCTCGTACCACCCGGACGGGCGGTTCCGGTTCCACGCCGTGGAGTGGCGGGAGGCCGCCGAACCGCCGGACGAAGCGTTCCCCCTCCGGCTGACCACCGGGCGGACCGTCGCCCATTACCTCTCCGGGAACCAGACCCGGAGGCTCCCCGCCCTCGTCGAGCAGACGCCCCGCCCCTGGGTGGAGCTCCACCCCTCCCTGGGCTTCAGGGACGGGGACCCGGTGCGGGTGGTCACCCGGCGAGGGAGCGCCGTCTACCCGGCCCTCGTGACGGAGACGATCCGCCCGGACACCGTCTTCGTCCCCTACCACTGGCCGGGCCCCGCCGCGGCCAACGTCCTGACCATCCAGGCGCTGGACCCCATCTCCAAGATCCCGGAGTTCAAGGTGTGCGCCTGCCGCGTGGAGCCGGCGGACGAGGTGGAGGCGGTGCCGGAGCCTCCGGTGGCGCCCGGAGCGGAACCGTACCCGGACGAGGTCCGGCCCCTGGCGGATCCCCGGCCGCCCACCGCGCCTCAGGGCAGGGGGACCGCGGGACCATGATGGGTCGGACCCTCTTCATCGACCCCGCCCGTTGCATCGGGTGCCAGGCCTGCGTGGCCGCCTGCCGCGAGTGCGACTCCCACCGGGGGAGATCCATGATCCACCTCGACTACCTGGAATCCGGGCGTTCGACGGCGGCCATGCCGACGGTATGCATGCACTGCGAGGACCCCGTGGCCCCGTGCGCCCAGGTCTGCCCGGCGGATGCGATCCTGGTGACCGCGGACGGCGTGGTCCAGGAGGCCATGAAGGAGCGGTGCATCGGCTGCGGGAACTGCGTGCACGCCTGTCCGTTCGGGGTCCCCAAGCTCTCGGTGGAAGAGCTGCTCCAGTACAAGTGCAACCTCTGCTACGACCGGACCTCCGAGGGCCTGGCCCCGATGTGCGCCACCGTCTGCCCCACGGGCTCGATCTGGTATGGCTCCCTCGAGGAGTTGGAGCGGGAACGGCCAGGCGTCCGGGTCACCGACGTGTCACGGTTCGGCGACGCCGAGGTCCGGACCGGCGTGGCCGTGGTCCTGTCGTCCGAACATCCGGACCCGGCCGCCCCCGGGGGGATGTGATGGGGGAGCGGCCCGAGGGTTCCGGGACGGGTCCGTCCATCCGGTCCCTCCTGGAGCGCATCCGGGAGGACGCCCCGGTCACCAGGCGGGAGTACCTGCGGATCCTGGTCACGGTGTCGGGCGGGCTCCTCGTGGGAACCGGGGTCGTGGCCGCGGGGGGCTTCCGCCGGCACGGGGTCGGGGTCGCCCCGGCCGCCCGGGTAACCCCGGACCTCGCCCCTGGCCGGGCGGTGTACTTCGCCTACCCCGGCCCGGACGACCAGGCCATCGCCGTCCGCCTCGCCGATGGGACGCTCGCCGGCTACTCGGCGATCTGCACCCACCTGGCCTGCGCAGTGCTCTGGCGGCCGGACCGCTCCGAGCTGTACTGCCCCTGCCACAACGGGGTCTTCGACGCGGCCACGGGCGAGGTGGTGGCCGGGCCCCCGCCCCGACCCCTTCCCCGCGTCCTCCTCGAGGAACGGCCCGAGGGGATCTTCGCCGTCGGCACCGTGGAGGTCCCGGGTGGCGCGTGACCGGCTGACCGAGGGGCCGTCCCCGGTCCTCGGGAGGCGCGCGCCGCGCCCGACGGGACCGGGGCCCGGCGCGGGGTGGGACCGGGACCCGTGGCGGGCGGCCATGCTCCACGCCCGGATCGTCATCGTGGCCACGATCGTCCTGGGTCAGCTGTGGGGGCTCACGGTCGCCCTGGACGCCTGGCTGGGCGGGGCGACCGGCCAGGTCTCGTGGCTGCTGGCCTTCCAGGCCCTCTCCTTCCTCCTCGCCCTGGCGGTGTGGCTCACCACCCCCCGTTCCCTCCGGTGAGCGGGCGGGACCGGTACCCCCTGGGGGGCCGGATGTCGGACGTGGTGCAGGGCCTGGCCCGGCGGTTCCGGCTGCCGGCGCTCAGCCGGCGGTACAACTCCACGCTGATCCTCGGCCTGTTCGCTTTCATCAACGGGTGCCTGTCGATCGGGATCATGGCCCTGGCGGCCCTGGTCACCGGCCAGCCGTTCGTGTTCCCGTCGCTCGGGCCGACGGCGTTCCTGCTCTTCTACACACCACAGGCACCCACGGCCTGCCCGCGGAACACCCTGGTCGGCCACCTGATCGGGGTGGGGGCGGGCTACTTCTCCCTCGCAGCCCTCGGCCTGCTCCACCAAGGGCCTGCCCTGGCCGAGGGCGTCACTGCGGCCCGGGTGGCGGCCGCCGCGCTCTCCCTCGGCCTCACGGCTGGGCTGATGGCCTGGCTCAAGGTGCCGCATCCACCGGCCGGGGCCACCACGCTGATCGTCAGCCTGGGGATCCTCACGGAACCCGTGCAGCTCGGGGTCCTGATGCTGGGCGTCGCCCTGCTCCTCCTCCAAGGGATCGCCATCAACCGGCTGGCGGGGGTGGACTATCCGCTCTGGTCACCCCGACGGGGATGAGGGCCGTGGACCGCCGGGCTGGGGGCGGGGACACCGGGCGTCACCCCCGACCCGACCCCGGTTCGGCCGGGGCCGGCGGGGTAGGCTCGCACCGGGGACGACACCGGGCGACCGCGCGCTGAGCGCTCCGAGAGGTTCGCCGGAGGCCGCGAGGAGGGAGATCGATCATGAGCGCCAGGGGATCCATGGCCGCGATGGCGCGGGGGCGCGGGGCCGGGGCGGCCCGGGATGAGCTCGGCCTGGTCGATGCCTGGTGGCGCGCGGCGAACTACCTCTCGGTGGGGCAGATCTACCTGCTGGACAACCCCCTGCTGCGCGAGCCCCTCCGACCGGAGCACGTCAAGCCCCGTCTGCTGGGCCACTGGGGCACGACGCCGGGCCTCAACTTCGTCTCCGCGCACCTGAACCGGGTCATCCGTTCCCGGGACCTGAACGCGATCTGCGTGATCGGGCCCGGCCACGGGGGACCCGCGGCGGTCGCGAACGCCTACCTGGAGGGAACCTTCACCGAGGCCTACCCCGACGTCACGCGGGACGAGGAGGGGATGCGGAAGCTGTTCAGGCTCTTCTCGTTCCCCGGCGGCATCGGGAGCCACGTGACGGCGGAGATCCCGGGCTCGATCAACGAGGGCGGCGAGCTCGGGTATTCCCTGGCTCATGCGTTCGGAGCCGCCTTCGACAACCCGGACCTCGTCGCGTTCTGCATCGTCGGGGATGGGGAGGCGGAGACCGGGGCCCTCGCCACGAGCTGGCACTCGAACAAGTTCCTGAACCCGATCGGGGACGGCGCCGTGGTTCCCATCCTCCACCTGAACGGGTACAAGATCGCCAACCCCACGGTGCTGGGACGGATCCCGGAGGCGGAGTTGCATGCGCTCCTGGAGGGCTGCGGCTACCACGTGTTCGTCGTGGAAGGGGAGGATCCGCCCACCGTCCACGAGCGGATGGCGGCCGCGCTGGACGAGATCCTCGACGAGGTGGCCGGGATCCAGGGCGCCGCCCGTACGCGCGGGACGCCGGCTCGGCCGCGGTGGCCGGTCCTCGTCCTGCGCACCCCGAAGGGGTGGACCGGGCCCCGAGAGGTCGACGGCCAGGTGGTGGAGGGGACCTTCCGCGCGCACCAGGTCCCCCTGGAGGGCGTGCGAGACGATCCCGGGAAGCGGGCCATGCTCGAGGAGTGGCTCCGGAGCTACCGACCCGAGGAGCTGTTCGACGAGAAGGGCGCCCCCGTGCCCGAGCTGATGGAGCTCGCACCCAGGGCCGAACGACGGATGAGCGCGAACCCCCACGCGAACGGCGGCCTCCTCCTCCGCGACCTCTCCCTCCCGGACTTCCGGGACCACGCCGTGGAGGTCCCCCACCCGGGCGCGACGTTCGGCGAGGCCACCCGCGTCCTGGGGGCGTTCCTCCGGGACGTGATCAGCCGCAACCCCCGGACCTTCCGCCTGTTCGGGCCCGACGAGACGGCGTCCAACCGCCTGTCCGCCGTGTTCGAGGCCACCGACCGGACCTGGATGGAGGAGGTCGTCCCCACCGACGACCACCTGGCTGCGAACGGTCGGGTCATGGAGGTGCTCTCCGAACACCTCTGCCAGGGGTGGCTGGAGGGGTACGTGCTCACGGGCCGTCACGGGCTGTTCAACTGCTACGAGGCCTTCATCCACATCGTGGACTCGATGTTCAACCAGCACGCGAAGTGGCTCAAGGTGAGCCGGGAGGTTCCCTGGCGTCGGCCGGTCGCCTCGCTCAACTACCTCCTGACGAGCCACGTGTGGCGGCAGGATCACAACGGGTTCTCGCATCAGGACCCCGGGTTCCTCGACGTCGTGGTCAACAAGAAGGCGCAGATCATCCGGGTCTATCTCCCGCCCGATACCAACACGCTCCTGTCCGTGGCCGACCACTGCCTGCGGAGCAAGGACTACGTCAACGTGATCGTCGCCGGGAAGCAGCCCAGCCTCAACTACCTCTCCATCGACCAGGCCGTGGCCCACTGCACCCGGGGGATCGGGATCTGGGACTGGGCCGGCAACGACGACGGCGAGCCCGACGTGGTGATGGCCTGCTGCGGAGACATCCCCACGCTCGAGACCCTGGCCGCCGTGGACCTGCTCCGGCAGCACCTCCCGGAGCTCGGCGTCCGGGTGATCAACGTGGTGGATCTGATGCGGCTGCAGCCGGAGACCGAGCACCCCCATGGGCTCCCCGACCGGGAGTTCGATGCGCTGTTCACGACCGATCGCCCGATCGTCTTCGCCTTCCACGGGTACCCCGCCCTGATCCACCGGCTGACCTACCGGAGGAGCGGCCATGCGAACCTCCACGTCCGCGGATACAAGGAGGAGGGAACGGTCACGACGCCGTTCGACATGGTGATGCTGAACGATCTGGACCGATACCACCTGGTCATGGACGTGATCGACCGGGTGCCCGGGCTGGGGTCCCGAGCCGCCGGCCTCCGTCAGGACATGGTCGACCGCCGCCTGGCCGCCCGGGCCTACACGCGGGACCACGGCGAGGACGTGCCGGAGGTCCGGGGGTGGACGTGGCCGTACTGAGCCTGCGGTGGATGCGGGACGCGCTTCGCCTCCCGCCTCCGCCCTGAGCTCCGCCCCATGCGCATCCTCGTGGTCAACGCCGGATCGAGCAGCGTGAAGCTCCGCCTGCTCGATGCCGAGGACCGCGTGGTGGCCTCCGCGGACCTGCCCCGGGGCGAGGCCACCGAGGACCGGGAGGGACTCGGGAGCTTCATCCGCCACGCGGGGGCCATCGATGCGGTCGGGCATCGGATCGTCCACGGCGGCCCGGACCTGCGGGAGAGCGTGGTCGTGACCGCTCCATCGATGGACCGACTGCGCGCCGTGTCCGAGCTGGCGCCCCTCCACAACCCTCCGGCCCTGGCCGCGCTCGAGGAAGCTCGCCGGCTCCTGCCCGGCGCGCCCCAGGTGGCCTGCTTCGACACGGCGTTCCACGCCACGATCCCGGAGGCCGCCGCCATCTACGGACTGCCGTGGGGCTGGACGGAGGACTGGGGGATCCGGCGCTACGGCTTCCACGGGTTGTCCCACGGGTACGCCGCGCGGCGGACGGCGGAGCTGCTGGGCGTGAAGCCGCGGGATCTGCGGGTGGTGACCTGCCACCTCGGGGCGGGCGCCTCGCTGGCGGCGGTGGAGGCTGGGCGGTCGGTGGACACGACGATGGGGTTCACGCCCCTCGAGGGCCTGGTCATGGCCACCCGCTCCGGTTCGGTGGACCCGGGCGCGCTCCTCTGGATCCAGCGCCGGGGCGTCCCCGCCGACGAGCTGGAGCGGACGCTGGACCGAGCGTCCGGCCTGCTCGGGGTGTCCGGCGTCTCGAGCGACATGCGGGTGCTGCTCGAGGCCGCGGACGCAGGCCATCCCCGGGCCCGGCTGGCCGTGGCCGTCTACCTCCACCGCCTCCGGGCGGGCATCGCCGCCATGGCCGCTTCCATGGGGGGTCTCGATGCCCTCGCGTTCACGGGTGGGGTGGGGGAGGGCTCGGCCAGGATCCGGGCCCAGGCCTGCCAGGGCCTCGGGTTCCTGGGCGTCGCCCTCGACCCGGCGAGGAACGAGGTCTCGGATGCCGGCGACCGCGATCTCTCCTCCCCGGGGGCCCGCGTGCGCGCGGTGGTCGTGCTGGCCCGGGAGGACCTGGAGATCGCCCGCGAGGTCCGTCGCCTGCTGGCCTGAGGGACCGGACCGGCCCCACCGAGGCATCCGCGCCCCCCGACCGTGGCTCAGGGCGCGGCGGTTCGGGAGCCGACCCCTCCGGAGGGTGCCGCCGGCCCGTCGGCCGGGACCGACCGGCCCCCCGGGGAGGGGTCCACCGGCCGGCCCAGGCGGCCCCCGGAGGGCGCTTGGATGGATGGCGACGGCGCGTCGGGGGGTGGACGGATGGAACGGAAGGCGGTGCTGGTGGTCACGGCCGACCGTGACGCTCGCGAGCGGATCGGGGCCTGGCTGGAGGCGGCGGCGTACGAGGTGCTGACCTGTCCCGGGCCGACGGCCCCGGACTACACGTGCGTCGCGGGTCGCGGTGGGCGATGCGTCCTGGCGGAGGAGGCCGACGTCGTCGTCCTCGACCCCTGGCTCGAAAGCGACACCGTCGGGGAGGGCACTTCGTCGGACGAGCTGCTCACGTACTACCTCGACACGGAACGACCGGTCGTGGTGCTGTCGAGGGTGGCGGATCGGGCGCCCCTGGACCCGAGCCAGGACGTGGTGCACGTGCGGTGGCCGCCGGAGACCGAGCGGATCCTGGAAGCCGTGCGCATGGCGGCCCGAGGGCCGGTGAGCCCGCCGGCCGGGAGCGGGCGGGACGAGGCCTGATCGCGACGGGCGAGTGGGCTCGGTGCGCATCGAGCTCGGGCCCGCTTCGGTTCCGACCCTGGGGCTGGCCCACGGCCACGCCTGTCCGGGCCCGCAGCTCGCCGCTCGGGGCTCGGCGGGGACACGGAGCCGGGATCGGTCCCTCCGTGCCGCCCGTCCGCCGGTTCGGGGCTTGACAGCGGCGACGCCCGGTCGTACTTTCTAAAAGCACCGTGAGCTGGTGTTAGAGTCCGGGCAAAGACGCCTCGACGCCGGCGCCCGGGCGAAGGCACGGACCCGAGGAGAGGAGCGAGGGGAGCTCGGATGGGCGGTCCGAGGAGCCGGTGGGCGGCGGGCGAGGGGATGCCCGCGGCCGTCTCGATCGCAGCCGGGACGGCGGCCGCCATCCACGTCGCGGCCATCGGGCCGCACCTCGAGGAGTCCCGCCTCTTCGCCTCGGCCTTCGTCGCGATGGCCCTGTCCCAGGGGGGGTGGATGGTGCTGGTCACCCTTGCCCCATCGCCCGACCGGTACAGGGCGGGCGCCGTCCTGAACGGGGGGATCGCCCTGCTCTGGCTGCTGTCGCGGACGTCGGGCGTGCCCGTGGGACCCCACCCGTTCGCCCCGGAGCCGGTGGGGACGATGGACGCCCTGGCCACGATGGCGGAGGTCGTCGCCGCCTCCGGGTCGCTCGCCCTGGCCCGAGGCTTGCGCCGCAGCGGGCGGCGGGGGGTCCGAGCCGACGTTCCGCGGGGGCTCGTCGAGCTCGGGTCCGTGGCCCTGGCCTCCGGGTTCGTGGCGAGCCTGGCGGCGACGACGGGGCCCCACGGGGTCGGATCGCACGCGTGCTGCGGGTCGGGCTCCACCGGCCACGTGATCATCCTGGCCGGCATGCTCACGGTCCTGGCGGGGGT
Organism: Actinomycetota bacterium; assembly: GCA_035573935.1. Taxonomy (GTDB): domain Bacteria; phylum Actinomycetota; class UBA4738; order UBA4738; family HRBIN12; genus DATLZM01. The sequence goes on along the minus strand of DATLZP010000138.1, from coordinate 3,037 downwards.
GCTGACCCTCGCCGTCCGGGGCGGAGGCCGCCCCGCGAGCCCCGCGAGAGGAAGGAGGACCCCGTGATCGCTCAGGCACCGCAGCTGCTGGAGAACCCGTGCTGCGACTTCATCAACGCCTTCCCCTGGTGGTTCTTCCTGTTGGTCCACGTGGCCCTGTTCGGCCTGGGGGCCTTCTTCGCCTTCCGGTCCTTCGAGGCCGGCGCCCGGGGATTCGGGTGGGGGTTCACGCTGTTCGCCCTGGCCGAGGTGAGCTACATGACCTACCACGTGAACCTGACCCAGTTCCTGTTCGCCCACACGGTCTCCGAGGTCCTCGACGGCCTGGCCTTCGTGATCCTCTTCGCCGCCTCCCTGGCTCGGGCGGGGCTGGGCGCCCTGGACGCGTCGAGGGACGTGGGAGGCGTCCGATGAGGGGGCGGGCCCCCGCACCCCTGATCGGGGCCCTCGCCGCCCTCCTCTTCCTGTCGGGGTGCGGATCCGGCCAGAGGGGTGGGTCCGAGCAGGGGAGCGCGCCGTTCGACGTCCCGGGGGAGCCCGTGGCCACGACCGAGGTGTCGCTCCCGAAGAGCTACCGGTTCGAGCCGGCGGTGATCGAGATCCATGTGGGCGACACGGTGACGTGGACCAACGCGGACGATTTCCCCCACAACGTCCACCTCCTGGACGGGAGCGGTCGGACCGTGGATCTCCCGATCGGGGCGACGGGCTCCATCACGTTCGAGGAGCCGGGGACCGTCTACTACGAGTGCTCGATCCATCCCCAGCAGATGCATGGCAAGGTGATCGTCGAGGAGGGATGAGGGACGGATGTCCAGGCTCCCATCCGCGACCACGCCGCGATAGGCGACGGGCGCACCGTCGCCCTCGTCGCGCGGGACGGGTCCGTCGACTGGCTGTGCCTGCCCGACCTGGACTCCCCCAGCCTGTTCGGCGCGCTCCTCGACGCCGAGGCCGGCGGACGCTTCGAGCTCGCGCCGCGGATCCCCCACCGGACGGAGCGCCGGTACGTGCCGGACACCAACGTCCTGGAGACCACGTTCTCCACCGGGAGCGGGGTGGTCCGGGTCACGGACGCGATGACCCTCCCGGCGGGAGGGGCGGTGCCGATGCGGGAGCTGGTCCGTCGGGTCGAGGGGCTCTCCGGTGCCGTTCCGCTGCGCTGGAGGGTGGATCCGAGGTTCGGCTACGGCTCCCGGTCCCCGCGGCTGGGGGCGCGGTGCGGGATCCCGGTCGCGACCTGGGGAGGGGACGCCGTGGCCATCCCCTCCTGGGGAGCCGGGGAGCCCCGGGCCGCGGACGGGGGGTTCACCGCGGACCTCGTCCTGCGACGCGGGGAGCGGGCGCTCGTCGTGCTGGCCTCAGCCCATCAGGAGCCGTTGGTCGTCCCCGGCCGGCGGGAGGTCGAGGACCGGCTCGACGCCACGACCCGACGGTGGCGGGGGTGGCTGGCCGCACGTCGCTACGACGGCCCCTGGGAAGGGGCCGTGCGCCGGAGCGCCCTGGCGCTGGCCCTGCTGATCCACGCGCCCTCCGGTGCGATGGCCGCCGCCGCCACGACCTCCCTCCCCGAGGAGCTCGGGGGGGAGCGGAACTGGGACTACCGGTTCTGCTGGGTGCGGGACTCCGCCTTCGTCCTCCACGCCCTGTTCACGTTGGGGTGCACCCCCGAGGCGGACGCGTTCTTCTGGTGGTTGATGCAGGCCTCTCAGCTGACGAGGCCGCGCCTGCAGGTCCTCTACCGCCTGGACGGTGGGGCCCGGGCCCCCGAACGGATCCTTCCCCTCGCCGGGTACCGGGGCTCCCGCCCCGTGCGCGTGGGGAACGGGGCGCTCAAGCAACTCCAGCTCGACGTGTACGGCGAAGTGCTCCAGACGGCCTGGCTGTACCACCGGGCCGGCAACCGCATCGACCGCGACGTGGGCCGGCGCCTGGCCGAGATGGCCGATCTCGTCTGCCGGATCTGGCGCCGGCCGGACGCGGGGATCTGGGAAGTCCGGAGCCAGCCCCGGCACTTCACGCACTCGAAGATGCTGTGCTGGGTGGCCCTCGACCGAGCGGCGCGACTGGCGGACGCCGGAGCGATCCCCCGGACGGGAGCCGCCCGGTGGCGGGGGGAGGCCCACGCCATCCGGAGGTTCGTCGAGGGGCGATGCTGGTCCCCCTCCAAGGGGAGCTACGTGCGCTCGGCCGGATCCCAGGAGCTCGACGCGAGCGTCCTGCTCGGGCTCCTCTTCGGCTTCCACGGCCCCCGGGACGCCCGGTACCGGGGCACCCTCGCCGCCGTGCGGCGGGAGCTCGCCAGCGGTCCCTTCGTCCGTCGGTACGCGGGTCCGGACGGGCTCCGGGGACGGGAGGGGGCGTTCCTGGCCTGCTCGTTCTGGACCGTGGAGTGCCTGGCTCGTTCGGGACGGCTGGAGGAGGGCGCCGAAGCCATGGGACGGTTGGTGGCCACGGCGAACGACGTGGGCCTGTTCTCCGAGGAGATCGATCCGGCGAGCGGGACGTTCCTGGGGAACTTCCCCCAGGCGCTGACCCATCTGTCGTTGATCAGCGCGGCGGCGGCGTTCCGCGAGGCGGAGCGGTGAGGCTCGAGGCGGCCCTGGCCGGCGGCTTCCTCGGCACGCTCACGCTCACGACGATCCTCCGGGCGGCGAGCGAGCTCCGGCTCACCCGGATCGACCTCCCCTTCCTCCTCGGGACCCTCGTCACCGGCGACCGGATGAAGGCGAAGGCCGCCGGGTACATCCTCCACTTCCTCTTCGGGCAGCTGTTCGCCGTGGGCTACTTCCTGCTCCTCCTGGCCCTGGGACGGGCCGGCTGGATCCTGGGGGCGGCGCTGGGCCTGGGCCATGGCCTCTTCGCCGGCACGGCGCTCGTGAACATCCTCCTCCCGGTGATCCACCCGAGGATGGGGACCCGGATGAGCGGGGCCGGGGAGACCGCCCTCCTCGAGCCCCCCGGGTTCCTGCTGCGGAACTACGGTCCGGGGACCCCGATCGTGAGCCTCGCGGCCCACGTCGCCTACGGGGCCATC
>DATLZP010000137.1:0-7794 GCA_035573935.1 Actinomycetota bacterium | reverse complement strand
GATCACCGACTACTTCGTGATCGCCACCGGCACCAGCGAGCGCCAGGTGAAGACGATCGTGGAGGAGGTCGAGCGGGCGCTCCGGGCCCGGGGCGAGAAGCCGGTCCGCCGGGAGGGCGAGGTGGACGGCCGCTGGGTGCTCCTGGACTACGTGGACGTCGTGGTCCACGTCTTCGGGGAGGAGGAGCGCGACTACTACGACCTGGAGCGCCTCTGGCGGGACGCCCCCCGGGTGGCCTGGGAGGAGGCCCCGGGCGCGGCGAGCGTCTGAGCGTCCGCCCTCAGGGCGCCCGCCACATCGAGGCGTCGTCCGGGACGACCCGGGGTGCGCCGTCCCCCCCGTCCCGGGCCGGGGCCGGGGCCCGGTGCGACCCGTTCCCGCCCCGCGGCTCGGGGCGGTGGTCGTAGGCGTAGTAGTAGTACCCGGCCGCCGCGGGCATCCGGCGGTGATCCACGTTCGTGAGCACGGCCCCCACCACCCGGGCCCCCACCCGCACCAGGTGGTCGCGGGCCAGCTCCAGGGCGTTCGTGGGCGTCGCCGGGTCCACCAGGAACAGCACGCCGTCCACGGCCGCCGCCACGGGGAGCGCGTCGGCCACGGCCAGGAGGGGCGGGGTGTCGAGGATCACGAAGTCGGCCCGGGCCCGCAGCCGGTCCAGGGCCTGCCGGAACGCCTCGCTCTCCAGGATCTCGGCCGGGTTCCCGGCCGGCGCCCCCGACGGCATCACCCGGAGGTGCTCCAGGGCCGTGGGGTGCACGGCCGCCGTGATGGGGAGGTCGGAGGCGAGCAGGTCGGTGAGGCCGGGCTCGCGGGGGACGGAGAAGACCTCGTGGAGCCGGGGGCGGCGGAGGTCGCAGGAGACGACCACGGTCCTCCGGCCGCTCCGGGCCAGGGCCGCCGCCAGGTTGGCCGCGGTCGTGGTCTTCTGCTCGCCGGCCCGGGCGGAGACGACGGCGAGCGTCCGCAGCCCGCTGTTGCGGGCCATCACCTGGAGGTTCGTCCGGATCGACCGGTAGGCCTCGGCCACGGGGCCCGGGGTGTCGGTGGCGGTCACCAGGTCGTCGGCGGCCTTCCGCCGCCGGCGGCGCCGGACCCGGGGGACGGTCGCGAGCACCGGGGCTTGGAGGAGGCGCTCCAGCTCGCCCCGGCTCCCCACCCCGGCGTCCAGCCGCTCCCGGAGGAAGGCCAGCCCCACCCCCAGGGCCAGCCCCACGGCCAGGGCCAGCCCCCCGTTCATCAGGTGGTTCGGCGAGGACGGCTCGGTGGGGAGCGAGGCCGGCTGGATCACGGTCCCGGGGCTGATGTCGAGGATCGAGAGCTCCCCGAGCTGCGCCTGGAGGGCCGCCGCCTGCCCCTCCAGGGCCTGGACGCTGGCCTGGGCCTGGAGGGCGGCCGCGCTCCCGGGCTCGGCCTCCGCCAGCCGCTCCCGGGCCACCGTGAGACGGCCGCGGATCTGGTCGATCTGGCCCTGGATGGCCCGGCGCACGCGCTGGGCGGCCTCGAGCAGCTGGTCGGTCTTGAAGTCGAGGTACGCGTCGGCCACGGCCTGGGCCCGCCGCTGCGCCTCCACGGGGTCGGGGTGCTCGTAGGTGATTTCCAGGATCTGCGTGTTGGCCGGGGCCCCGGCGGAGAGCCCCTCGGCGAAGGCCTCGAGCGACGCCGGGCCGGTGGGGAGCCCGAGGGTCGCGGCCGCCCGCTCCAGGACCTCGGTGGAGGTGGCCACCTGCCGTTCGGTGTCCAGGCTCACCAGGCTGGTGACCGGTACGTTCTGCAGCAACAGGTTCGCCGTGGGGGGCTTCACCTGGATCCGGGCCGTGGAGGCGTAGATGGGTGTGCGGGTGAACGACACCGCGAGCGCGCTGGCCACCGTGACGGCCGTGACGCCCAGGATCGACCAGATCCTGCGGCGCGCGATCTGCAGGTAGAGGCGGAGATCGCCCGCCTCGCCCCCGGGCGCGGGCTCGACCATGCGGCCGATTATAGGCGCAACCCCGCCGCCGGCCGGTAGGTGACCCGGCGAGCGCGGTGGGGGCTCGGCGGGGCTCGAGTGGTTGCTTCCCGGTGCCGATGTGGTATAGGTCAACGCCGTTCCGGCGACAAGGTGGGGCGACGCGTGCCGCCCGCGGGATGGCCGGACGGCGGGTGGCTGCCAGCGAGGGAAGGCCACGTCCAAGGAGGGGGAGCTCGTGCGGGCCGGCCGCTCCATCGGGGGGATCGCCGTCCCCGAGCGGCTGGGGTCGGCGCCGCCGTCCGATCGTCCCCCGGCGGCCCGGCACCGCAGGCGCCGGTGGGGCGTGGCCGTCGCCTGCGCCGACCTGGCGGCGCTCACCGCGCTCGTCCTCGGCGTGCTCCAGCTCCGGTTCCGGATCGAGGACGTGGCCACGGAGGAGCTGGCCGCCGCGCTGCTGCTGCCGCCCTCCTGGGTCGGCCTCTTCGCGGGCTGGGGGCTGTACCGGTTCCCTCGCCTCGCCCCGCTCGAGGAGTTCCGGCGGGTCCTGGCCGCCGGCGCCGTGGGGACGCTCGGCCTGATGGCCACGTCGTACCTGCTCAAGGCGGAGTTCCCCCGGTCCATCGCCCTGGCCATGCTCCCCGGCGGCGTGACCGTGGCCCTGGCCGTGCGGGTCGTGGCCCGGCGGCTGGTCCGGCGGCGGGCGGCCCGGGGCTGGGGCCTGCGGAGCGCCGTGGTCGGCACGGGCGACGAGGCGCTCCGCCTGTCCCGCGCCCTGGGGAGCGACGGGGCGTGGATCCCCGTGGGGTTCGTGGACGTGGAGGGGCGGGGCTCGCCCGACGGGCTCCCGGTACTCGGGACGCTCCGGGACCTGGAGCGGATCGCCGTCCAGCACGAGCTCGATGCGCTCGACGTGGCGGGCGCCGCCCTCCATCCCCAGGCCCTGGCGGAGGTCCTGCGGACCGGCCGGCGGCTGGGGGTGGACGTGCGGGTCGTGGGCCGGGTCCAGGACGTGCTCGCCTCCCGGCTGGCCATCGAGCCGGTCGGAGACCTGCTCACGGTGCTCGTCCGCCCGCCGGCGCTCACCGCGTGGCAGGCCGCGCTGAAGCGGGCCGCCGACGTGGTGGGGGCGGCCGCCCTCGGGCTGGCCACCGCACCCTTGTGGCTGGCGGTGGCGGCGGCCATCAAGCTCGACTCCCCCGGGCCGGTCCTGTTCCGCCAGGAGCGGGTGACGAGGGGCGGACGGACCTTCCGGATGCTCAAGTTCCGGACGATGGTCGAGGACGCGGCCGAGGCCGCCCGTCGGAGCGGGCTCGACCTGGAGCGGCCGTTCTTCAAGCTGGAGGAGGACCCCCGCGTCACCCGGGTCGGCCGCTTCCTGCGACGGTGGAGCCTGGACGAGCTCCCCCAGCTCTGGAACGTGCTCCGGGGGGACATGAGCCTGGTCGGCCCCCGCCCCCTCCCCGCCGAGCAGGTCGAGGCGCACCTGGAGGACCTGGCGTTCCGCCACGAGGTCCGGGCCGGCCTCACCGGGTGGTGGCAGGTGCACGGCCGGAGCGACCTCTCGCCCGAGGAGTCGCTCCGGCGGGACCTGTTCTACGTCCTGAACTGGTCGCTCGGGCTCGACCTCTACATCCTGGCCATGACCGTCCGGGCCGTGCTGTCGGGGAGGGGGGCGGTGTGACGGCCACGGCCACGGCCACGGCGCTCGGGAGCCGCCTGATCCTCGGCACGCGGGTGGATGCCACCGACTACGCCGCGGCCACCCGGACGGTGCTCGCGTGGGCGCGGGCCGGGGAGTCCCGCATGGTCTGCGTGGCCACGGTCCACGTGGTGATGGAGGCCCACGACGACCCGGCGTTCCGGGCCGCGGTGAACGGGGCCGACCTCGTCACCTCCGACGGCATGCCGCTCGTGTGGGGGCTCCGGCTCCTGGGGATCCCCGGCGCCACCCGGGTCTACGGGCCGGACCTCACCCGGGCCGTGCTGGCGGCGGCGGCCCGGGAGGGGGTGCCGGTTGGGTTCCACGGCGGCCGCCCGGAGGTGCTCCGGGCCCTCGTGGCCCGGGTCCGGAGCGCGCACCCCGGCCTGGAGGTGGCGCACGCGGAGAGCCCGCCGTTCGCCGAGCCCACCGAGGAACGCCTGGCCGAGGAGGCCGAGCGGATCGCCCGCTCCGGCGCCCGGATCGTCTTCGTCGGGCTGGGCTGCCCGAAGCAGGAACGGTGGATGGCGGCGCAGCGGGGAAGGATCCCGGTGGTGATGCTCGGGGTGGGCGCGGCCTTCGACTTCCTGGCCGGGGCGAAGCGGCAGGCGCCCCGGTGGGTGCAGGACGCCGGCCTGGAGTGGGCCTTCCGCCTGGCCACCGAGCCCCGCCGCCTGTGGCGGCGGTACCTGGTCCACAACCCGCGGTTCGTCGTGCTGTTCGGCCGGCAACTGCTCGCCGAGCGGGTGAAGGCGGGGGCCGCGGCATGAGGGTGGGGGTCGTCGGCTGCGGGCACGTCGGGCTGGTGACGGCGGCGGCCCTGGCCAGGCTGGGGCACGACGTCCGGGCCACCGACCGCGACGGGGAGCGCCTGGAGCTCCTGGGGCGGGGCGAGGTGCCGTTCTTCGAGCCGGGCCTCGCCGAGCTGGTGGCCGAGGGGGTGGGCGCCGGGCGGCTGTCATTCGTCCCGACGATCGCCGACGCGGCCGCGGACCGGGAGGTCGTCTTCATCTGCGTGGGCACGCCGCCCCGGGCCGACGGCGACGCCAACCTGGCCGCCGTGGAGCGGGCCGCCCGGTCCATCGCCCACGCCGCGACCGGCCCGCTGGTGGTGGTGGAGAAGTCCACGGTCCCGGCGGGGACGGCGGAGCGGGTCCGGCGGACCCTGGCCCGGGAGCGCCCGGACGTCCGCTTCGAGGTGGCCTCGAACCCGGAGTTCCTGCGGGAGGGCCGGGCCGTGGAGGACGCGCTCGGCCCGGACCGGATCGTCGTGGGGGCCGAGACCGAGGGGGCCCGCCGGGCCCTCCGCCGCCTCTACGAGCCCCTCACCCGGGCCGGCCACCGGCTCATCGAGACCGACATCGCCACCGCCGAGCTCGCCAAGCACGCCTGCAACGCGTTCCTGGCCACGAAGGTCTAGTTCGTGAACGCCCTGGCCCGGCTCTGCGAGCGCTCCGGGGCCGACGTGCGGGCCGTGGCCGAGGTCATGGGCTCCGACCCCCGGATCGGCCCGGCGTTCCTCGAGGCCGGCCTGGGCTGGGGCGGGTACTGCTTCCCCAAGGACCTCGCGGCGTTCGGGCGCCTGGCCGAGGACCTCGGGTACCGCTTCCCGCTGCTCGACGAGGTGGCCCGGATCAACGACCAGGCGGTGGCGGCGGCCCTGGAGAAGGTGCGGGACGCCCTCTGGAACCTGGAGGACAAGCGGGTCGCGCTCCTCGGGCTGGCCTTCAAGCCCGACACCGACGACGTCCGGTTCTCCCCGGCCCTGGCCCTGGCCGAGCTGCTCCTGCGGGAGGGGGCCAGCGTGGTCGGCTACGACCCCCGCGCGGCCACCGCGGCCAAGGCCGAGGTCCCGGCGATGGAGGTCACCGAGGACCCCTACGAGGCCGCCGCGGACGCGCACTGCGCCGTGGTCTGCACGGCCTGGGACGAGGTTCGGTCCCTCGACCTGGAGCGGCTCCGGGCGGTGATGCGCTACCCGATCCTGGTGGACGGCCGGAACGCCCTGGACGGCGAGCGGGCCGCCGCCCTCGGCTTCAGCTACCACCCGATGGGCCGCCCGTCCCTGGACGGAGGTGAGGCCGGGTGACCCGGGCCCTCGTCACCGGAGGCGCGGGGTTCATCGGCTCGCACCTCTGCGACCGGCTGATCGCCGAGGGCTGGGATGTCCTGTGCGTGGACAACCTGCTCACGGGGAGGAAGGAGAACATCGAGCACCTCCTGGGCCACGAGCGGTTCGCCTTCCTGGAGCAGGACGTCTGCGAGCCCTTCGAGGTGGAGGGCGTGCTGGACTGGGTGCTGCACCTCGCGTCCCCCGCCTCGCCGGTGGACTACATGCGCCACCCCCTGGAGACGCTCCGGGTGAACGCGGAGGGGACGCGGCGGATGCTGGACCTCGCGGTCGAGAAGGGAGCGCGGTTCCTCCTGGCCTCGACATCGGAGGTCTACGGCGATCCCCAGGTCCACCCCCAGCCCGAGACGTACTGGGGCAACGTGAACCCCATCGGCCCCCGGAGCTGCTACGACGAAGGGAAGCGCTACGCGGAGGCCCTCACGATGGCCTACCACCGCGTGCACGGGCTCGACATCCGCATCGCCCGGATCTTCAACACGTACGGTCCGCGGATGCGCCTTGACGACGGACGGGTCGTCCCTACCTTCATCCGCCAGGCGATGGCGGGGGAGCCCCTCACGATCCACGGGGACGGAACGCAGACCCGGAGCCTCTGCTACGTGGACGACCTCATCGAGGGGCTCTGGCGGCTGATCGGGAGCGACTACCAGGAGCCGGTGAACCTGGGTAGCGACGAGGAACTCACCGTCCGCGAGATCGGGGAGCTCATCTGCCGGATCCTGGAGCGCGAGCCCCGGTTCGAGCCCCTCCCCCCAGCCCCCGACGACCCCGCCCACCGCCGCCCGGACCTGAGCGCGGCGCAGCACCTCCTCGGGTGGGCGCCGGGGACTTCGGCCATGGACGGGCTCCGATGGGCGTTCGACCACCTGCATCAGGCACGCCGGCCAGGTTCCGGTCCGCAGGGGATCCTTGACAGCCATGGGGAGCGTCAGATCGCGGGACGGACGGCGGGTGCTCCCGATCCTGCGCACTTCAGGCGTCGCTCGTGAGGGCTACCGTCGGATGAGGATCCTTTCCTATTACCCACGGGCACTAGTGGGAGATGGCGGGCCCACGCTGGCAGCCCGGGGCTGGGCGCGGGCGTTGGCCGATGCCGGATGTGAGGTCCGGGTGGCATGCGAAGCGGGACCGGTGACCGCGCAGGATGAGCGGGTTAGCTACGTTCCCCTACCGCATCGGGGGCGCGGCCGGCTGCGGTGGCCCGTCGGGATCGAGGAGCACCTTGCGTGGGCCGACGTGGTCCACCTCCACTCGGCATGGGTGGCCCATAACGCGTTCGTGGGGCGCAGGGCCCGTGCACTGCGGAAGCCGTACGTCCTGGTTCCCCACGGCGGCTACGAGCCGAACGTCCTGCGGCGGAGGGCGTTTGCGAAGCGTGCATGGTGGCGCCTCGTTGAGGCGTCCCTCGTCCACGGAGCTGCGACCGTCCACGTCTTCTTCGAGGGCGAGGTCCGCCACGTCCGCCATCTGGGGTTCGAGGGCCCCGTGATCATCGCGCCGAACGGGATCGACGTGCCCCCCCATCCTCTTTGGGACGGCGGCACGGGTGGATACGTCCTATGGATGGGCCGATACGACGTGGAGCACAAGGGGCTGGACTTGCTCGTCGAGGCTCTGGCGTCCCTCCCTGCTACCCAGCGCCCGCGGGTCCGGCTACATGGCAAGGACTTCGGGTCGGGACGGGAAGCGGTGAAGGAACTTGTTCGAGATGCAGGGCTGGAACGCTGGGTGGAGGTCTTGGGGCCAGTCTACGGCACGGAGAAGGAGTCCGCCCTGGTACGTGCGAAAGCCTTCGTCTATCCCTCGCGCTGGGAGGCCCAGGGTCTGGCGGTGCTCGAGGCGCTCTCGGCCGGCGTACCGTGCATCGTCACCAGTACCATGATGATCGCGGCTGAGATCTCCCAGGTCGGCGGCGCTTTCGTGGCGGATCCCATCCCGAAAAGCATCGTCCAGGCCCTGCTTCTCAGCGCGGGGAGGGGGGCCGCCTCGGTGGCTGCCCGAGGCTACGC
>DATLZP010000136.1:0-4563 GCA_035573935.1 Actinomycetota bacterium | reverse complement strand
GTCCTCCCCCTCGCAGCGACGGCCCACCCCGGATCCGCCCCCTCGGCGGAATCTCGACGTGAAGATACACTAGGGCCCTCCGCGGGACGGGGGAGGGCGTGGCGTTCCAGCTGGACCTCTCGGACCGGGTGGCCCTGGTGTCGGGGGCCAGCCGGGGCATCGGACGGGCCGTGGCCCTGGGCCTGGCCCGGGCCAGGGCCCACGTGGCGGGCCTGGCCCGGGGGGCCGAGGCCCTGGCCGGGCTGGCCGAGGAGGTCCGGAGCCTGGACCGCGACGCCCTGGCCGTCCCCGCCGACCTCACGGACCCCGCCGCCGCCGAGGAGGCCGCCCAGCGGGCCTGGGCCTGGCGGGGCCGGATCGACGTCCTGGTGAACGCGGCCGGGGTGATCGTCCGCCGGGAGCCGCCCGACGTACGGCCCGAGGACTGGGATCCGGTCTTCGACACGAACGTCCGGGGCACGTTCTTCCTCACCCAGGCGGTGGGGCGGCGGATGCTCCAGGCCGGGGGCGGCGCGGTGGTGAGCATCGCCTCGATCGCCGGGGAGGTCGTGACCGGGGCCCCGGTCTCCTACCAGGCCAGCAAGGCCGCGGTGATCCAGATGACCCGGGCCCTCGCCGTGCGCTGGGCCCCCACCGTGCGGGTGAACGCCGTGGGGCCGGGCTACATCCGGACCGACCTCAACGCGGCGTGGCTGGAGGTCGAGGAGAACCGGCGCTACGTCCTGGACCGCACCCCGCTCGGTCGGGTGGGCGTCCCGGAGGACGTGGTGGGAGCGGTCGTGTTCCTGGCCTCCGACGCGGCGGCGTTCATCACCGGCCAGCACCTCCGGGTGGACGGCGGCTGGAGCGCGCCCTAGGCCGGGCCTACCCGGGGAGGGGCTCGGAGTCGATCGGCGCCCGGAGCTGGGCCTCGTCCTCGAACCCCGACAGCAGCGTGCGGAGCAGGCCGGCCAGGGTCCGCCGCTCGGCCGGGGAGAGCGACGCCAGGAGGCGCTGCTCGTTCTCCAGGTGGGCCTCGATCACCTCGTCGATCAGCTTGAGGCCCTTCGGCGTGAGCGCCACGAGGACGCTCCGGCGGTCCCGGGGGTCCGGGATCCGCCGGACCAGCCCCATCGCCGTGAGCCGCTCCAGGCGGTTCGTCATCGCCCCGGAGGAGATGAGGAGCGAGTTGTACAGGGCCGTGGGCGACAGGCAGAACGGCGGGCCGGCCCGCCGGAGCGCGGTGAGCACGCCGAACTGCGACTCGTTCAGGCCGTAGCGGCCCAGGACCTCGGCGATCCGCCGCTCCAGGATCCGGGAGAGCCGGGAGATCCGGGCGATCACGGCCATGGGCCCGAGATCGAGGTCCGGGCGCTCCCGGGCCCACTGCTCGAGGATGTGGTCGACGTGATCCCGCTTCATCGTTCCGCGTACTCCTACCACCTCGCACCCCCCGGAGGCGGGAACCCGGCCGACTTGCGCCGCCCGCCGCACGGTATCTAAACTTCAAGATACTTGCACCCGGAGGGGCGGGCTCGTCGCCGGGGCCCGGGCCGCGGCCTCCCGCCGGGGCGAGGCCCATGACCCTGGAGCGGAGATGGAACGGATCGGATTCGCCGCCGGCTACGACCCCACGATGACGCCCCGAGACCTCGCGGCCGCGTTCCGGCAGGCCGAGGAACGCGGGTTCGAGGTCGGGTTCTTCTCGGAGACGATCGAGCTGGTCCGGGATTCGGTCACCTCCCTGGCCACGATCGGGCTGGGCACCGAGCGGATGACGCTCGGCTGCACGCAGATCGTGCGGCTCCGCACGCCGCTCGTGATGGCCCAGACCCTGGCCGCCCTCGACGAGCTCACGGGGGGCAGGATGATGATGGCCCCCGGCGCCTGCACGCACACGCACGCCAAGCGGCACGGGCTGCACCGGGCCGACCCCGGGCAGAGCCTGATCGAGTGGGTGGAGGCCATCCGCCTCATCCTCACCGGCGAGGAGGTCTCCTACCACGGCGAGCACGTCAACTTCGACGACGTGAAGATCAGCTTCACCCCCACCCGGACCCACGTCCCGCTCTTCATCCCCGCCACCAGCCGCAAGGGCCTCCGGATCGCCGGCCGGATCGGCGACGGCGTGCTGCTCAACGCCACCTGCTCCCCGGAATACACGGCGAACGCCATCCGGATCGTGCGGGAGGCGGCGGAGGAGGCCGGCCGGGACTGGTCCACGTTCCACATCTGGCAGATCATCAACACCTCGGTCGAGGACGACCACCGCAAGGCCCTCGACGCGATCCGCTGGGAGGTGGCGAGCAAGCTCGATCCCATCCAGCTGCCCTTCATCATCAAGCCGAAGAAGCTGGTGGGCGAGCCCTGGATGCGGGAGGAGGACATCCCGATCTTCGAGGAGGCCTGGCGCCGCGGCGGGAAGCGGGCGCTGATCGAGGCCGTCCCCGACGACTACGTGGAGAACCTCACGGCGTCGGGGACCCCGGACGAGGTCGTGGAGCGGGTCCGGCGCTACCGGGACGCGGGCGTCCAGGTGCCGCTGCTCCGCCCGGCGGCGCCCCACCAGGTGGAGCGGATCCTCGACCTGTTCGCCCCGGCGTAGGGTCCCCGACCCGTCGCCGGACGGACACTAGGAGCCCGCGGGCCCCCGCCGACCGGTCGGGGCCCCGGTCCCCCGGCGCCGATCGAGCCCCAGGACCTTCCCCGACGGGGAGACCTTCACCCCGTAGTCGCGGGCGGCGGCGGCCGGGGAGACCAACCCCTCGGCCACGTCCCGGGCCACCGCCTCGGGGTCCCGGGTCCGGGGATCGTGGAAGCCCCCGCCCCCCGGCAGCTCCAGCGTGAACCGGGTGCCGGCCGGGAGCCTCGTGGAGAGCTTCGGGTTCGGCCGACCGGCCGCCGACGTCCGGAACCCGCCGCGCGCGCCGGGCATCCCGCCCAGGTAGCCCTGGGCGGCGAACCGCATCCGGTCGGCCAGCGAGGAGACGACGAACGGCTCGCCGGTGCGGACCTCGACCTCGATCGTCTGCCCCAGCCCCCCGCGGTACCGGCCCGGCCCGCCCGAGTCCCGCCGGAGCTCCTTCCGGCGGAACACGAGGGGCGAGGTGGCCTCGATCACCTCGACCGGGGCGGTGGCGATCCCGGAGGGGAACGAGGTGGCGGAGATCCCGTCCTTGGTGGGACGGGCCCCCGTGCCCCCGGCGGCGAAGAACACCGTGATGAACCGGTCCCGGCCCGCCCCCCGCACCGTCGTGAGCCAGATGTTGCCGGCCCCCTCGGCGAGGACCCGGTCCGGGATGATCTGGACCAGCGCCCCGAACACCGCGTGGGGGAGGAAGTGGCCCACGATGTGGCGGGCCGCGACGGCGGCCGGGAACCGGGGGTTCAGGATCGAGCCCTCCGGGGCGACGGTCGTGACCGGCCGGAAGCTCCCGTCGTTGTGCGGCACCTCGGGGGAGATCGCGCACTTGAGCGCGTAGCTCGTGTAGGCCGCCGTGTAGTTCAGCACGACGTTCATCCCCCGCTCGATCTGGGGCGAGCTGCCCGCGTAGTCCACGGTGATCGCGTCGCCCCGGACCTTCACCGTGCAGGCGATCGTCACCGGCTCGTCGATCCCATCGGTGTGGATCGTGTGGGAGTAGTCGCCGTCCGGCAGCCGGGCGATGGCCTCCCGGAGGGCCCGCTCGGAGCGGGCGCAGATCTCCTCGCCCAGGTCCTCCAGGTCCGGCAGGCCGAAGTCCTCCAGGTAGGCCAGGAGCCGGTCCGCCCCCACCCGGTTCCCGGCCACCTGCGCGTGGACGTCGCCCAGGACCTCGTACGGCGCCCGGACGTTCCCGGCCAGGATCCGGAGGAGCTCCTCGTTCGGCCGGCCCCGGTCGTAGAGCTTCGTGATCGGGATGTAGAGGCCCTCCTCGAAGACCTCCGTGGCGTCGGCGGAGAGCCCCCGGCCCCCGATGTCCATCGCGTGGCAGGTGTTCCCGAAGAACCCCACGAGCTTCCGTCCCCGGAAGACCGGGGTCACGACGGAGAGGTCGTTCAGCTGGCCCGACGTCTTCCACGGGTCGTTCGTGATCAGCACGTCGCCGGGCCGGAGCGTCTCGGGGGGGAACGCCCCCAGGAAGTGGTGCATCGAGGTGGCGAGCGAGTTGATGTGCCCCGGCGTCCCGGTGACGGCCTGGGCCAGCATCCGGCCCCGGGCGTCGAACACCGCCGCCGAGAGGTCCCCGGACTCCCGGACGATCGGGGTGAACGACGTCCGCTGGAGCGCCGCCGCCTGCTCGTTCGTCACCGAGATCAGCCGGCTCCACAGGATCTCCAGCGTCACGGGGTCGAGCCCCGCCCGTCGCCGGGCCATGCTCAGCGCACCTCCACCACGAGGTTCCCCACCCGGTCCACGGTGGCCTCGGACCCCGGCCCGATCACCATCGTGGACTCCCGCTCCTCCACCACGGCCGGGCCGCGGAACCGGTCGCCGGGGGCCAGGCGGTACCGGTCGTACACGGCGGCCTCCAGGTACCGGCCGGCCTCGCCGAACCAGGCCGGCCGGCGACCCTTGCGGGCGGGTCCGGCCGCGGCCCGGGC
>DATLZP010000135.1:0-3645 GCA_035573935.1 Actinomycetota bacterium | reverse complement strand
CCGCCGGGCGGCTCCCCGGGGCCGGGCCGGGGATCCGGCCTCCGCCGCCGCCTGCCCCGCCTGCTGGTCGGCGTGGCCATCGTGGCCGCCGTGCTGGTCCTGGCGCTCGCCGCGCTCCGCGCCTACCTGGACCGGCAGTGGTTCGTCGCGATCTCCGACGGCCGGGTGGCGGTCTTCCAGGGCGTGCCCACGTCCGTCGCCGGCTTCGAGCTGCACCGGGTGGTGCTCCGCACCGACATCGACGCCGCCCGGGCGCTGGAGCTGCCGTTCTACGCCGACCTCCACGAGGGCATCACGGCCGACAGCCGGGAGCAGGCGATGGAGATCGTGGAGCAGATCCGGCGCGACGTGGAGGTCGCGGAGCGGCAGGCCCGGCGGGACCAGGGGGAGGCGGCGTGAGCACGGCCGCCCGGGCCCACCGGACCTCGGGGTTCTGGCTCACGGTCGCGGCCGTCGTCGTCACGGTGGCGGCCTACGCGCTCGTGGCGCTCGGACGACGGGGCAGGCTCCCCGTGAACCTCGCGCTGTACGGTTCGGTGTTCGCCGTCGGCTACCTCGCGGCGCACCTGGCGATCCGACGCCTGGCGCCGCGGGCCGATCCCGCCCTCTTCCCCACCGCCGGCCTGCTCGCCGGGCTGGGGTTCGCCGTGATCTTCCGGCTCGACGGGGACCTCGCCGCCGAGCAGGCCACCTGGCTCATCGTGGCCCTGGTCGCGTTCGCGGCGACCCTCGTCGTCGTGCGGGACGACCGCCAGCTGGACGCCTACACGTACACGATCGGGCTGGTCGGGCTGGTGCTCCTGCTGCTCCCGGTGGTCCCCGGCATCGGGCGGGAGATCAACGGGGCGCGGCTCTGGGTCCGGATCGGGCCGCTCGGGTTCCAGCCGGCGGAGATCGGGAAGGTCCTGGTGGTCGTGTTCCTCGCCTCCTACCTGGCGGCGAAGCGGGAGCTCCTGGCCACCGGGATCGCTCGCCTCGGGCCCCTCCGCCTGCCGCCCGCGAAGCATCTGGGCCCCCTCCTCTTGGCCTGGGGCGCGTCGCTGGCCGTGCTGTTCCTGGAGCGGGACCTCGGCGCCTCGCTGCTCTACTTCGCGATCTTCGTGGCGATGCTCTGGATGGGCACGGGGCGGGCCGCCTACCTCGTCCTCGGCGCGCTGCTGTTCGCGGCGGGGGCCGCCCTGGGGTACGCGACGTTCGGCCACGTCCAGGCCCGGGTGGACATCTGGCTCCACGCCCTGGACCCCGGCAAGGTCCACGAGCTGGGCTACGGGCAGCTGGCGCAGGGCCAGTTCGCCCTGGCCACCGGAGGGCTGGTGGGGGCGGGCCTCGGACGGGGCATCCCCCAGGACATCCCCTACGCCTCGACGGACTTCATCTTCGCCGCGATCGGGGAGGAGCTGGGGTTCCTGGGGACGGCGGCCGTGCTGGCGGCGTTCCTGGTCCTGGTGGGCCGGGGCTTCCGGATCGCCCTGGCTCGCACCGACGCCTTCGGGAAGCTCCTCGCCGCCGGGCTGGCCACGATCCTCGGCCTCCAGACCTTCGTCATCGTGGGCGGGGTGACCCGGGTCATCCCGCTCACCGGGATCACGCTGCCCTTCGTCTCCTACGGGGGCTCGAGCCTCCTGGCCAACTTCGTGATCCTGGCCCTCCTGGTGCGGGCGTCCTCGGGCCCCGCGCCGGCCCGGGCCCGCCCCCTCCGGGAGACCCACCGGGCCGATCGGCGCCCGCGGGAGGAGCGCGATGGATAGGCAGATCCGCCGGGCGGGCCTCGCCACCGTGGCGCTGTTCCTGGTCCTGTTCGGGCAGCTCAGCTACCTCCAGGTGTTCGCCGCCGATCGGATCGCGGACAACCCGGCCAACGCGAAGCGCCAGCTGATCGCCGAGTACCGGGTGGATCGGGGGGAGATCCTGGCGGCCGACCGGCGGACCGTCCTGGCGCGCTCCCGGCGGAGCCGGGGGGAGCTCGTCTACCAGCGCCGGTACCCCCAGGGGCCGCGGTACGCCGGGATCACCGGGTTCTACTCGATCGTCTACGGCCGGACCGAGCTCGAGGCGGCGTACGACGACTACCTGTCCGGCGACGCGCCCGAGCTGCTGCCCTCGACGCTCGGCGATCTCATCCTGGGACGCCCCAAGCGGGGTGCGTCGATCGTCACGACGATCCAGCCCGCCGTGCAGGAGGCGGCGGAGCGAGCGCTGGGAGACCTCCCCGGCGGGGTGGCGGCGATCGACCCCCGGACCGGGGACGTCCTGGCGCTCGTCTCGAACCCCACCTACGACCCGAACGCGCTGGCCTCCCAGGACCCCCGGGAGGTCCGCCGGGCCTGGGAGGAGCTGAACGACGACCCCGAGCGGCCGATGCGCTCCCGGGCCACCGACGAGCTGTACCCGCCCGGCTCCACGTTCAAGATCGTCACGGCCGCGGCGGCCCTGGCGGCGGGCTTCGGACCGGAGAGCAGGTGGCCGAACCCGCCGCAGCTCGACCTGCCGCTCACCACGAACACGCTCCAGAACTTCGGGGGGGAGCATTGCCTGGGCGGCGCGTCCAGCATCACGCTGGCCCAGGCCCTGCAGGTCTCGTGCAACGTGACGTTCGGGGAGATCGCGCTGCGCCTGGGGGCCGAGGCCCTGGCCCGGCAGGCCCGGGCGTTCGGCTTCGCCCCGGAGCCCGGGGCCGGGGACGTCCCCTTCGACATCCCGTTCGAGGAGGGCGTGTTCCCCGACCCCTCGGCGTTCGAGGGGAACGACCCGCTCGTCGCCTTCGCCGGGATCGGTCAGTTCGACGTGGCGGCGAACCCGATGCAGATGGCGCTGGCCGCGGCGGCGATCGGGAACGGCGGCACGATGATGCGGCCCCGCCTGGTCAGGGAGATCCGCGACCCCCAGGGCCGGGTGATCCGGACCTTCGAGCCCGAGCCGTGGCGGCGGTCGCTCTCCCCGGAGGCGGCCGCCGCGCTCACCCGGATGATGGTGGGGGTCGTGGAGGCGGGCACCGGGACCGCCGCCCGGATCCCCGGCGTGGCCGTGGCCGGGAAGACCGGGACCGCCCAGCACGGCGAGGGCGAGCCGCCGCACGCGTGGTTCGTGGCGTTCGCCCCGGCCGAGGACCCGCGGGTGGCGGTGGCCGTCGTGGTCCTGAACGGCGGTAGCCTGGGCGACGAGGCGACCGGCGGACGGCTCGCGGCCCCCATCGCTCGGGCCGTGATCGAGGCGGCCCTCGGATGACGCGGACGGACCGATGAGCGAGACGCTCCTGGGAGGACGCTACCGGCTGGAGGCCCCGCTCGGCGCGGGGGGGATGGCCCAGGTGCACCGGGGGACCGACACGGTGCTCGGCCGCCCGGTGGCGATCAAGGTCCTCTCGCCCCACTACGCCGGGGACGCCGAGTTCGTGGCCCGGTTCCGGAGGGAGGCCCAGGCCGCGGCCCGCCTGAACCACCCCAACGTGGTCGGGGTCTACGACACCGGCTCCGACGACGGCACCCACTACATCGTGATGGAGTACGTCGAGGGCCGGACCCTGGCGGACTTCCTGGAGCGGAACGGGAAGCTCCCCCCCTCGCAGGCCGTCGAGCTGGCCGAGGCGGTCTGCCGGGCCCTCGAGGTGGCGCACCGCCAGGGGGTGATCCACCGCGACATCAAGCC
>DATLZP010000134.1:0-2936 GCA_035573935.1 Actinomycetota bacterium | reverse complement strand
TCCAGGTCGAGGAGCCGTCGGTCTCGCACACGATCGAGATCCTGAAGGGGCTCCGGGACCGGTACGAGGCGCACCACCGGGTGTCCTACACCGACGACGCGCTGGTGGCGGCGGCGAACCTCTCGGACCGCTACATCTCGGACCGCTACCTCCCGGACAAGGCGATCGACCTGATCGACGAGGCCGGCTCCCGCATGCGGATCCGTCGCATGACGGCGCCGCCGGACGTGCGGGAGATCGACGAGAAGATCGCCGACGTCCGCCTGAAGAAGGAGTCGGCGATCGACGGGCAGGACTTCGAGCGGGCCGCGCAGCTCCGGGACCAGGAGAAGTCGCTGCTCGAGGAGCGGACCCGCCGGGAGCGGGAGTGGAAGACCGGCGAGATGGACGTCCTGTCCGAGGTGGACGAGGAGGAGATCGCCGAGGTCCTCTCGACCTGGACGGGGATCCCGGTCTTCAAGCTGACCGAGGAGGAGACCGAGAAGCTGCTCCGGATGGAGGAGGCCCTCCACGAGCGGATCGTGGACCAGACCGAGGCCGTGGCCGCGGTCTCGCGGGCCATCCGCCGGACCCGGGCCGGGCTGAAGGACCCCAAGCGACCGGCCGGCTCGTTCATCTTCCTGGGCCCCTCCGGGGTGGGCAAGACCGAGCTGTCGAAGGCCCTGGCGGAGTTCCTGTTCGGGGACGAGGCCGCCTTGATCCAGCTCGACATGTCGGAGTACATGGAGAAGCACACGGTGAGCCGGCTGATCGGCTCGCCGCCCGGCTACGTCGGCTACGAGGAGGGCGGCCAGCTCACGGAGGCCGTGCGGCGCAAGCCGTTCAGCGTCGTCCTGTTCGACGAGATCGAGAAGGCCCATCCCGACGTGTTCAACACGCTCCTGCAGATCCTGGAGGACGGGCGGCTCACCGACGCCCAGGGCCACACGGTCGACTTCAAGAACACGATCATCATCATGACCTCGAACCTGGGCACGCGGGACATCCAGAAGGGCGTGGGGATCGGCTTCGCCCGTCAGAGCGAGGAGATCACCTACGAGACGATGAAGGAGCGGGTGCTGGAGGAGCTGAAGCGCTCCTTCCGTCCCGAGTTCCTGAACCGGATCGACGAGGTGATCGTCTTCCGATCGCTGTCCCGCGAGGACGTGAAGGCGATCGTGGACCTGATGATGAAGCGGGTCCGGGAGCAGCTGAAGGCGAAGGACGTCGACGTCGAGCTCACGGACGCGGCGAAGGACCTGCTGGCCGAGAAGGGCTACGACCCGGCGCTCGGGGCGCGGCCGCTGCGGCGGACGATCCAGCGCCTGGTCGAGGACCCGCTCTCGGAGAAGCTCCTGTGGAAGGAGTTCAAGGCGGGCCAGACCGTGATCGTGGACGCCCGGGACGGCGAGATCGTCTTCGAAGCCGCGCCGGGCGCCCCGGAGACCCCGCCGGTCGAGCTGGCCGGCCAGGAGGGGTAGGCCGGGGCTTCCATCCGGGAGGCCGGCCGCCATCGGGAGGCCGGGCCTCGTGCCCGGCCATCCGGGAGGCCGGGGCTCGTCCCCGGCCGGAGGCCCGCGACCCGGGAGGCCGGGGCTCGTCCCCGGCGGAGGCGGGCCGCAGGTCCGGAGATGTGGGTCGGGGGCCCTCCCGACCCCGCAAGGCCGGGGCCCAGCAGCCCTGAGGTTGCTGGGCCTTCCGGCATCCGGGGCCCCCGCGGCGGACCATGGGGTCCCGTCCGGGCCCGTGCGTGCGAGCGAGCCTCGGCCGGGGTTCCCCAGAGCCGGCGGGAGGCGTAGCCTGCCGCCGTGGGCGAGCACATCGGCTGGATCGTCGAGACCTCCACGGACGGGGAACGCTGGCGCTTCTTCGGCAAGGGGTGGGCGCTGCCCGGTGAACCGATCCTGATCCATGGAGCGCCGCGGTTCGTCCGGTATCGGCACCCCGAGGAGGAGACGTTCCGCGGTCCGCTGGAGCGGACGGGGGATCATCCGATGACCCTCGTCCGGCCGGACGAGCGAGAGCGGGAGGACCTGTGGCCCGGACGGGAGCACCTCGGCCTCCCGGTCCTCCTCCGCGGGGGCGAGGTGGGGCGGCTCCTCCGGTTCGAACACAGCCCGGATGGCACGGCGTGGACCTGGGCCGTGGAGTTCCGGGGCTCCCGGGGAGCGTGAGGCCGCCCGTCCTCGGACGGGGGGCCCGTGTCGGACCCTCGCGCTAGGGTCCGCCGCGTGGGCAAGGTGCGGACGCTGATCGCCTGCTCGGGCTGCGGGCGGCGGCTGGCTCGCTGGAGCGGCCGGTGCCCCTCCTGCGGAGCCTGGGGAACGGTGGAGGAACGGGCCCCCCGTCCGGCCCCGGACCTCCGGGTGGCGACGCTCGAGGTGCTCCCCGAGGACGTGGAGCGGGTGGCGACCGGCCTTTCGGGCGTGGACCGGGTGCTCGGCGGGGGGCTCGTGCCGGCGTCGGTGGTGCTCCTGGCCGGGGAGCCGGGGGTGGGGAAGTCCACGTTGCTCCTGCACATCCTCTCCGGCCTGGCGGCGGCCGGCCGGCCCTGCCTGCTGGCCTCGGGCGAGGAGGCGCGTCGGCAGGTGGCCTCCCGGGCGGCGCGCCTCGGGATCGACGGGAGCGCGGTGCGGTTCCTCCCGGGACGGGAGCTCACGGAGGTGGTCGAAGCCGCCCGCTCCCTCCGCCCTGCCCTCCTCGCCGTGGACTCGATCCAGACCCTCCGCCACCCCGACGCCTCCGGGGTGCCGGGCAGCCCGGCCCAGGTGCGGGCCTGCGCCGACGCGCTGGTCGCCCTGGCCAAGGGGGAGGGCGTGGCCGTGCTGGTCACGGGCCACGTCACGAAGGAGGGGGACCTGGCCGGACCCCGCACGCTGGAGCACGCGGTCGACGTGGTCCTCTCCTTCGGCGGCGACGCCGGCTCGGGGCTCCGGGTGTTGGTCGGGGGGAAGAAC
>DATLZP010000133.1:0-3029 GCA_035573935.1 Actinomycetota bacterium | reverse complement strand
TCTCCCTGGCCGCCACGGCGGCCCTCGTGCCGGTGGCGGCCCGGATCTACGCCGGGGCCATCCTCCGGGTCGGGGGCCGGGTCCGGTGGAGGGAGGCCTGGCGGGCGGAGCGGGGAGCGGCCTGAGGGCTACAGCAGCGAGGGCTGGGCCCGCCGGACCCGGACCGGCCGGGGGCGCTCCGCGGGGTGCTCCACGAGGGCGATCACCCGGGAGGCCATGAACCGGCCGGTCCGCACGGGCTGCCCGCTCCGGGTGACCTCCGAGACCTCGACCACCCCCCGGGACGTGGTCACCTCCACCCGGCGCCCGGCCTTGGTGGCCGCGATCTCGAACGTCTGGGCCCCGCCCCCGGTGTCCACGACCACCTCCACCCGGTCGCCCCGCATGGGGGCATCCTACGCCGCCCCTTCCTCCGACCCCAGCTCCCGGCGGAGGGCGGGCAGGGGGAGCGAGCCCAGGGCCAGGAGCCGGTCGTGGAAGGTGGCCACGGAGAACGCCCCGCCCTCCCGGGCCGCCGCGGCGGCCCGGGCCGCCTGGATCTCGAGCATCCCCACCATGTAGGCCAGGGCCTGGCCGGGGAGGGCGATGTAGCGGTCGGTCTCGATCTCGGCGTCCACCCGGGGGACCCCGGCCTCCTCGAGGAGGGCCACGGAGCGCTCCCGGGGCCAGCCCAGGGCGTGGATCCCGGTGTCCACGACGAGCCGGGCCGCCCGGTGGGCCTGCATGTCGAGCATCCCCAGCCGCTCCCAGGCCTCCACGTAGAGCCCCATCTCGTCGGCCAGGCGCTCCGCGTACAGGCCCCAGCCCTCGATGAACGCGCTGCCGGCCAGGATCCCCCCGAACCGGCGGAGGTTCGGCCGGTCGTCCATGGCCTGCTCGATGGCGATCTGGAAGTGGTGGCCGGGGTTGGCCTCGTGGTAGGTGGTGGCCGCCAGGTGGTGGCGGGGGCGGGAGGGGAGGTCGTAGCCGTTCACGTAGTAGATGCCGGGCCGGGAGCCGTCCTCGGTGGGGGGCTGGTAGAAGGCGAACGGCATGTCGGCCTCCCGGAACTCCTCCACCAGGCGGACCGTGCAGTTCCGCTCGGGGAGGTGGCCGAACCAGCCCGGCGCCGCCTCCCAGCCCCGGCGGACCTGCTCCTCGGCCAGGGCCAGCAGCGCCTCCCGGGAGGGGAAGGCGTTCCCCCCGCTCGCGGCGTGGGCGGCGATGGCCTCCCCGGGGGAGGCGTGCCCCAGGGACGCCGCCACGGCCCGGCGCTCCTCCTGGATCTTCTCCAGCTGCTCCCGGCCCAGCTCGTGGACCTCCTCGGCCTCCAGGGGGAGCGTGGTCCAGGCCAGGATCTGGCTGCGGTACATCGCGTCGCCGTCGGGGAGGGCGGAGAGGCCGATCGTCTCCGTGGCCGCCGGCAGGTAGTCCCGGAGCGCCTCCAGGTAGCGGCCGTAGGCGGGGAGCACCGCCTCCCGGAGGACCTCCACCACGGCCGCCCGGCCCTCGGCGTCCTCCGCCGGCACGGGCTGCACGGCCGGGGAGGCCTCCGGGGGGAGCGCGAGCAGCCGCTCCACCTGGGCCACGGCCCGCTCGGCCACGATCCGGGGCACGGTCTGGCCCAGCCGGGCGCCGTCCCCGGCCACGGCGGCCACGGCCTCCAGGTAGGCGGGGACGGCCCGGAGCCGGGCCAGGTACCGGGAGCGCCGCTCGGGGGTGTCGGCCCGCTGGAGGCTGCCCAGCTCGGCCAGGAGCTGTCCGGGGCCCCACAGGTGGGAGACGGCCCGCAGGCGGTCGAACCGCAGCTCGGCCTCGGCCAGGTCCCGGCGGGCGATGGCCTCGAGCACGTCGAGCGTGGTCCGGGCCACGAGGCCGAGGGCCGCCCGATCCCCCAGCCCCTCCAGCTCCCGGAGGGCCGCCCGCTGCACATCGGCCCGCCGGGCCACGCCCTCGTCGCTGGGGTCGGGCAGGCGGTCGTCGAACCGCTCGTCGCCGACCTGCGTGCCGAGGAGCGGCTCCAGCTCCAGGAGCCGCTCCCAGTAGCGTTCGGCCAGGGCCACGGCCGCCGCGTCGCGGTCGGAGCGTTCCATCCGGCCGCCCACCCTACCCGAACCGGCGCCCCCGCGGCGTGCCCTCCGTCACAGCAGGGAGGCGGTGCTCGCGCCGTCCACGGTGAGGGTGGTGCCGGAGACGAAGTTCGCCGGCCGGGAGCAGAGGAAGGCCACGATCCGCCCCAGGTCGGCCGGGTCGCCGGCCGGCCCGGTGAGGCCGAGCTCCCGCATCCGGTCGGTGGCGTGGGGGCCCGGGCAGACCAGGTTCAGCGTGATGCCCTCCGGGAACAGGTCCTGCGCGGCCGTCTTGGCCCAGGCCAGCAGTGCGGTCCGGGCCGCGTTGGACAGCGCGAGCGTGGGCGAGGGCTGCTTCACCGTGAACGACGTGAGCAGGCAGATCCGCCCCCAGCCGGCGGCCCGCATGTGGGGGACCGCCTCCCGGACCAGCCGGACCGAGGCCAGGAAGTTGGCCTCCAGGGCCGCCCGGAGCTGCTCGTCGGTGACCTCCAGGGACCGCCCGGGCGGGGGGCCGCCGTTGTTCGCCACGAGGATGTGCAGGCCGCCGAACCGCTCCACGGTCGCTCGGACCAGGCGGGCCGGCGTGCCCGGGTCCGTCACGTCGGCCGGGACCGCCAGGACCTCCCCCGGCATGGCCGCCGCCGCCTCCCGGAGCCGCCCCTCGTCGCGGGCGCAGATCGCCACCCGGGCCCCCTCCGCGGCCAGGGCCTCCGCCGTCGCCCGCCCCAGGCCCCGGGAGGCCGCCGTGACCAGGGCCACCCGGCCCTCGATCCCCAGATCCATCCGCTCCTCCTCCGCTGCCTCGGTCGGTCCAGTGTGCCGCACGGGGCGTGCGCGTCGTCGGCCCGCCGCGTAGGATGCGGCCCGCTCGTGCCGATCCGCCTCGTGTCCGGGGTCCTCGCGCTCCTCCTGGCCGCGGCCTGCGGCGTGGGGTCCGCCCGGCCGCCGGGGGCCGGGAGGGTCCCCGCCCGGCCGATC
>DATLZP010000132.1:0-4744 GCA_035573935.1 Actinomycetota bacterium | reverse complement strand
CCCCTCCCCCGCCCCTCGGGGGGAGCGGGTCCGGGCCACCCGCAGGGAGGTCTCCGCGGGCGGGGTCGTCTACCGCAGGACGCCCGACGGCGTGGAGGTGGCGCTCGCCGCCCGCCGCACCCGCCGGGGGGAGCTCGCCTGGGGGCTGGCCAAGGGGGGGATCGAGGGCGACGAGACGCCCGAGGAGGCGGCCCTCCGGGAGGTGCTCGAGGAGACCGGCCTGGAGGTGGAGATCGAGGCGCCCCTGGGCGACACCCGCTACGTCTACGTCTGGGAAGGGGTCCGGATCCGCAAGGTCGTGCACTTCTTCCTGATGCGGGCCACGGGGGGCGACACGGCGCACCACGACCGGGAGATGGAGGAGGTCCGGTGGTTCCCGCTGGGCCGGGCCCTGAAGCGCGCCACGTACCGGGGGGAGCGTGACGTCCTGGCCCGGGCGGCGGACCTCCTCGGATGACGCCCGGGCGGGCGGCGCTGGGGGCGGCCGTCGGCCTGGCCGCGGGCCTGCTCTCCGGCCTGTTCGGGGTGGGGGGCGGGATCGTGACCACGCCCGCCATCCACCTGCTCCTCGGCGCGCCCCCCTACGTCGCGGTCGGCACGCCGCTCCCGGTGATCTTCCCCACCGCCCTGGTCGGCGCCTACACGTACTGGCGGAGCGGGGAGATCAGCCTCCGGGCCGCCCGGTGGGCGGGCCCGCCCGGCGCCGTGGGGGCGATCCTCGGGGCTTGGGCCACGGCCCTCGTCGACCCCCACTGGCTGCTGCTCGTCACGGCCGTCCTGATCGGCTGGCAGGCGGTCCGGGTGGCCCGGCCCCGCCCCTCCTCGGTCCGCCCCGGGGGGGAGACCCCGGGCGCGCACTACGCGATGCTGGGGTTCGCCACCGGCGCGGTCTCCGGGCTCCTCGGCGTGGGGGGCGGGATCATCTTCGTGCCCATCGTGACCACGGTCCTCGGGATGCCGCTCAAGCGGGCCCTCGGCACCTCCCTCCTGCTGATCGCGGCCATCGCCATCCCGGGCACCCTGGTCCACGCCCGGCTGGGGCACATCGACTGGGGGATCTTCGCCGTCCTCGTGGCGGGCGTGGTGCCCGGCGCCCGCCTGGGCGCCCGCCTCGCGCTCGGCAGGAGGGAGCGCACGCTCCGCCTCCTGGTGGCGGGGTTCCTGGCCGCGGTGGCGGTCCTCTACGGGGCGGCCGAGGCCAGCACCCTGCTGCGGGGGTGAGGGCTAGGATGGCGGCGCCGGCATGCCCACCCCCCGCTCGCGGACCGTGACCCTCGCCCGCGCCCTGGCGGCCGCGACCGCCGCCGCCCTCCTCGCCCTGGCCGCGGCGCCTCCCGCCGTCGGGCAGGAGGGGGACCCGCTGGCGGCCCTCGTGCTCCGGCGCCAGACGCCGTGGGTGACGGTGGAGGAGCCCCGTCTCGGCGTCGAGGTCCGGGCGACGAACCTGGGCCGGGATCCCCTCGAGGACCTCTCGCTCGGCATCGCGCTCTGGGGACCGGTCCGCTCCCGGTCCGCCTACCTCACCTCCCTCTCCTCGGACCCCCTGGGGGTCCTCCCGCTCCTGGCCCAGACCCGGCCGCAGGAGGGGGCCCTCGCCCCCGGGGCCTCCCGGACGTTCGCGTTCCGCCTCGACCTCTCGTTCCTGGCCTCGTTGTCCTCGCAGTCGCTCGTCTATCCCCTGCGGGTGGAGCTCCGGTCCCGGGGGACCCCCGTGGCCGTGCTCCGCACCCCGGTGATCCACCTCGTCCCCGAGCCCGAGGTGCCGCTCTCGGTCGCGTGGTGGTGGGAGCTCCACGAGCCGATCCGGTACGGCCCGGACGGCCGGTTCTCCTCCGGGGACCTCGAGGAGGCGGTCGGCCCGGGGGGATGGCTCACGGCGGCCGTGGACGCGCTCCGCCTCCTGGCGCTGGGCCGGCGCACCACGCCGGTCGACCTCGTCGTCTCCCCGACCCTGCTGATGCAGCTCCAGCGGATGCGGGCCGGCTACGAGGTCGTGGAGGGCGGCGAGCTCCGCACGGTGGACGAGGGGGAGGGGGGCGCCGCCCGGGCCGCCGCGCTCCTCCAGGAGCTCCGGGCCATCGCTGGGTCCCGGGACGTGGAGCTCCTGGCCTACCCGTTCTCGGCCCCCCTGCTGCCGGCGATGGTCGGCGGCGGCCTGGCCCGCGACCTCCCCGCGCAGTTCGCCCGGGGCCGGGCCGTGGCCGAGGCCCTCCTCGGCGCCGAGCCCTCGTCGAGCGTGTTCCGGCCCCCGGCCGGAGCCCTGGACCAGCCGGCCCTCGAGTTCCTGGCCCGGGAGGGCGTCCGCGTGGTGCTGGCGGAGCCCGGGTCGGCCCCCCGGCCCCGGGACCCGCTGGGGTTCGCGCCGCCGGCCATCGAGCCGCTCGACGCGGCCCCCTGGGGAGCGATCAGCGCCGTCCTGCCCGACCCCGGGCTCCAGACCCGCATCTCGCCGGCCACGCTCGCGGCCGACCCCGTGCTCGGCGCCCAGCGGGCCCTGGGGGAGCTCGCGGCCATCTGGCTCGAGCAGCCCGCCGTGCCCCGGGCGGTCGCCCTGTCGCTCCCGGCCGGGCTGCCGCCGGGCTTCGCCCGCCCCCTCGCCTACCGCATCGCTCGGGCGCCGTTCCTCCGGCCCCGGATGGCCGGCGAGCTCGCCGTCCTCCACCCGCCCTCCGAGGAGTCCGTCCGGCTCCGCCCCACCGGCGCCGTGGGCTTCAGCCGGACCTACGTGGAGCAGCTGAAGCGGGCCCGCCGGTTGGTCGAGGACTACCGGTCCATGCTCGTGGAGGAGAGCCCCCTCCCCGCGGCCCTGGCCACCCGCCTCCTGGTGGCCGAGGGCGGACAGTTCGTGGGCGACGAGGCGGCCGGCCTCGCCTTCGTCGACGCGGTCCGAAGCAGGGTGGAGGAGGAGTTCGCGAAGATCAGGCCGGAGACCGCCCCGCTGTTCACGCTCACGACGCGCTCCGGCACGATCCCCATCCGGCTCACGAACGCCACCGGGAGACCGGTCCGGGTGGTGGTGGCCCTCGTCTCGAGCCGGATCCGCCTGACCGGCGCGCAGGCCCGGGAGGTGGAGCTGGCCCGGCCCGAGCAGACCCTGGAGTTCCGGGTGGAGCTCCGGACCACCGGGCTGTTCCCCGTCCGGGTCGTGGTCCGCACGCCCTCCGGGCGGCACGTGGGGGAGGCCACGTTCTCGGTCCGCTCCACCGCCTACAACCGCATCGCCCTGATCCTCACGCTGGGGGCCGCCCTGGTCCTCGTGGCCCTCTGGGGGAGGAGGTTCGTCCCACGACGGAGCGCGTGAGGCCCGGGGTCCCGGAGGTGGAGGGCCCTCCGGTCGGCTCGGAGGAGCCCCCGGAGGCCTTCGCCCGCCACGCCGGCGTGATGTCGGTCGGCACGGCCCTGTCCCGCCTCACCGGGTTCCTCCGCCTGGCCGCGATGACCTACGCGCTGGGCGTCACGGCCGGGCGGCTGAGCGACATCTACAACCTGGCCAACACCACCCCGAACATCGTCTACGAGCTGCTCCTGGGCGGGGTCCTGTCCTCGGTCTTCGTGCCGGTGTTCGTGGGGTGGATGCGGGAGCGGGGGCGGGAGGAGGCGTGGGAAGGGGCCCGGCACGTGCTCACGGCGGCGCTGATCGCGCTCACGGCGATCGCGGTCATCGGCGCGCTGGCCGCGCCGTGGATCATCCGCCTGTACACGCTCCGCTACCCGCCCCAGGACCGTCAGGTGGCGCTGGCCCTGGGGTCGTTCTTCCTGCGGTGGTTCATGCCCCAGGTCGTCTTCTACGGGGTGGGCACCGTGCTCATCGGGCTGCTGAACGCGCACCGGCGCTTCGCCGCGCCGATGTTCGCCCCGATCCTCAACAACCTCGTGGTGGTGGCCACGTTCCTCGCGTTCGCGGCCGTGGCCGGCCCCGACCGCTCCGACCCCACCGCCCTCTCGGGCGGGGAGCGCCTGCTCCTCGCGGCGGGGACCACGCTGGGGGTGGCGGTCATGACGGTCGCGCTCTGGCCGTCCCTGCGGGCCACGGGGTTCCGGTTCGCGTGGCGGGCCGGGCTCCGTCACCCCATGATCCGACGGATCGCCGCCCTGGCCGGGTGGACCCTGCTGTACGTGGTCGTGAACCAGCTCGGCTACCTGTCGGTGCCGATCCTGGCCGGGGAGCGGCAGGGCCGGTACGTGGCCTACACGTCGGCCTTCATCCTGTTCCAGCTCCCCCACGCGATCTTCGCCGTCTCGGTGATGACCGCCCTCCTCCCGGCGATGTCGTCCCGGCACGCCGACGGGGACCGGGAGGGGTTCCGCGACCTGCTGTCCCGGGGGGTCCGGGCCACCGGCTTCGTCGTGATCCCGGCGGCGTTCGGCTACCTGGCCCTGTCCCGACCCATCGTCCGCCTCCTCCTGGAGCGGGGAGAGACCGGGCCCGCCGACAGCGCGCTGATCGCCGGCGTCCTGTCGGCGTTCGCCCTCGGCCTGTTCTCGTTCTCGGTCTTCCAGCTGCTCCTCCGGGCCTACTACGCGATGCAGGACACGCGCACCCCGGCGCTGGTGAACGTGGGGGCGGTGAGCCTGAACGTGGCGGCCAACGTGGTCCTGGCCGTGGGGCTCGGCCTGGGGGCCCGGGGGCTCGCCCTGGGCCACGCCACGGCCTACACGGCCGGGGCGCTCGCCCTGGGCCTCCTGCTCCGGCGCCGGCTGGGCCGGATCGACGGCCGGCGGATCGCCGCCTCGCTGGCCCGCG
>DATLZP010000131.1:0-5186 GCA_035573935.1 Actinomycetota bacterium | reverse complement strand
GGGCCGAGGAGCGGGAGCGGCAGCGGATCGCCCTCGACCTCCACGACGGCCCGGTCCAGTGGCTCACGGCCGCCGCGCTCCACCTCCGCGGCCTCGGGGGCCTGCTCGCCGACCCCGGCCCGCGCTCGGCCGCCGAGGAGGTCGTCCGCCTCCTCGATCGGACCACGCGGGCCCTCCGGGGGCTCCTGTTCGACCTCCACCCGCCGGTCCTCGAGCGGGAGGGCCTCCTCCCCGCCCTCCGCGAGCACCTGGCCGGCCTGTCGCAGGTGACGCGGGGGTCCCTGGACTGCCGGCTCGAGGGGGGCCTCGCCGCCGAGCCGCCCCCCGATGTGGCCCGCCTCGCGTTCCGGATTGCGCAGGAGGCCCTGGCCAACGTGCGCAAGCACGCCCACGCCCGCACGGTCACCGTGGAGGTTTCGTCGCAGCGCGGGGGGCTCCTGCTGCGGGTCACGGACGACGGGGACGGGTTCGACGTGGAGGCCGCGGGCCGGGAGCCCGGACACCTCGGCCTCGCCTCGATGCGGGAGCGGGCGGAGCTCGTCGGCGGGGAGCTCAGGGTGGAGAGCCGGCCCGGGGCCGGCACGATCGTGGAGGCCTGGCTGCCCACTGGTCCGGCCGGTGGTGGGGAGGCGAGCCGCGCCAGCGTGCCAGCCTGAGGGGATTGGACATGGCAGGAAGAACAGCCGGCGGGCCGTTGGGGATGCTACGGCCCGATGATCGTCCGTGACGGGCCGCCCACCCTCGGGGCCGTGGGCCGACGGCGAGCACCGCTGCCGAGGGGCTGGGGCCGCCTCCGGCGCGAGGCCCTCGAGCGGGACGGCTGGCGCTGCCGGCGGTGCGGCGGGCCAGCCCAGGAGGTTGACCACGTGGTCCCGGCCCATCTCGGCGGGACCGATGACCCCTCGAACCTCGCGGCGGTTTGCCGGCGGTGCCATGCGTCGAAGACGGCAAAGGAGGCGCGGGCCCGACGGGTGGAGCGCCGAAGGTCGCCGGAGCCCCATCCTGGGCTCGCCACATTTTCACCCTCCGCCTTCTGTGGGCTCCGTTCCTCCTGGGCGCTCCGATAGATGACTTCGCGAACCGAGACGGGGAACGTCACCTCAGGTCTGGGGCGGCGCCGGGCATCGGCACCCGCATCACGGGTGCGACAAACCGTGGAAGCTGGGCACGGTTGAGCGTGCTGCTCAGGTACTCGCGCCAGTACGGCCACGCGTTGAACACAGCGTTCCAGTGAACGAACTGGTTGAGGTCCGCGCGTCGTAAGCGCTCCTGCGATCGCACGTCGTAGAGGAGGCGAAAGCGGGCGATGAGCGTGTAGGGTTGGTCGGCTTCGAAGATCGTCGCGAAGCTGAGAGCACATCCGAGCAAACCCGCATCATCGTCGATGCTCCACTCGACACCGATGCCGATGTCGGGCCGGTGCTCGCTGGCCGCCCTCCTTGGAAGGGGATCATTGTCGACTCGATCGAAGTGGGCACCGAGCAGCTCGATACCGACTATTTCGACGCACCGAGCAACCCGCCCTACGGCCGCCGGGTCGTAGGGCGGTGGTGGCCCGGGCTTCCCGTGACGAAGGCGTCGCCGCGCCGACCTCTGTCCGCGAGTGGCGTCCGCGTTTGATTGGCCGGCTGCAGGCATCAGGCCGCCTTCACCTCTCCGCTACCCAAGACCCTCAGCTTCGGCCGAGTCCGCCGGAGACGCCCGGCTTGGGGCATAGAGATGGAGCTGTACGTGAACTGGGCCGGTGGCTGGAGTCGGTCAAGCCAGGGCGGCGGGGGCGGGTCGTCCGACGCTGGCGTTCCGAGTCGGTCGCGCATGGCGACAGGCCGGAGTTCGAAGCGCACGCCGAGAGCCCATCCTAGGGCGCCGAGGGAGCGTAGGGTCAGGTTCTCCTTCCCCGAGAGGACTTGGCTGATTCGAGCTGGCGTCACTCCAAGCCGGCTGGCCAGTTCCCGCTGTGAAATCCCCAGGGATTCCAGCAGGCCGGCCACGGTGTCGGTGGCCTCGCCGACCAACAACTCCTCCTCGAAGACCCGCCTGATCTCGGGGTTGCGGAGTGCGTCGCGCATGCGCTCGCTCATCGTCGGTTCTCCTCCTCGCGCCATTCGCGAGCGATCCGCTCGCCGAGTTTGAGCTCCTTCTTCTCCAGGTGATTCTTCTGCTTAGTGAACCCGTACGCCGCCCACAGCGTGCGCCCCTGACGGAGGACAAGGAGGCGGAGGTGTGGCGGTGTAGCGCCACTCATCGTCACTCGGAGCTCGAGGAGCCCGACCTTGCTCCCCGCCACCTTGTCGAGCCGTCCCGCTGGTGGTCGCCCGCGCTGGAGCGTGTTCTCCACGATCTTCGCCGCTGCCAGGAACTGCCCCTTTCCTCGATTGTCCAGGCTCTGCCACCACTCCACTGCAGGCATGTGACCGTTCCGCCGACGCATGGCGCGGATCGTCAACCAGTCTCCCTCGTACAGAACATCGTCCCCATCGGCAGCGAGTTTAGGCATAACTTATCCTTGGCCGTCAAGTGGGGCCCTCTGGATTCCGGAGGGACGTTCCGAAGCCTCGTGTCCTCCCTGAGCAACAGGTCGCAGCCATGGACCGAAGAGTCTACCCCGTACGGGGTCGTCGCTGGCATAGGGGGGGTATCCCCGAGGCCCGGCGAATCCGAGACCGGCGGGCATAGCGGCTCGGAGCGGCCCTGCATGCCCGGTACGGGGCCCATGCGTGCCCGAAGTGCGACGTGACGCCGCCTCCATGCTTCCGGTCGTGGCCAACAAGCTGAGCCGGGGTGCGCTGCTCAAGCGGCGGGTCCTCGCCGACCTGCGAGCCCGGGGCCTCGAGCTGTCCCCGCTGGAGGCCGAGATCCTTGAGGAGGCGGCCCGGACCGCCGACCTCCTCGACCGCTCGGACCTGGAGCCGCGCGAGGCGCGCCAGCACCGGGACCTGCTCCGGAAGCTCGTGGCCCTGCTCGACGCCCGAGGGGAGAGCCGGGCAGAGGTCCGGGCCAAGGCGATTCGGGCCGCCCGGGCCAGGTGGAGCCGCGTCGGGGGGACGTGATGCCGCGTCCGGCCACCGCTCCAATCGCGGGCCCGGAGCTGTACCAGCGCCTGGCCGAGAGGGAGCTCGCCGTTGCCGAGGTGCTGGCCGAGTACTACCGCCTGGCCGCCGGCCAGGCGGACCCCGCGGCCCGTGAGGCGCGGGCGCGTCTCGAGGCGCTCCGCGCCGCGCTGGAGGGCGGCGAGCCCATCGCGGTCGACGGCGGAAGCCTCACCACGGCCCTCGCTGAGCTGGGGGGTGGCGCGTTCGACCGGTACGGCTGCCCCCCGCAGCGCGCGGGGGTGTGGCGGGTCCACGCCGACGGTCGGGCGGAGCCTCTGGCCGTCTAGGCGGGGTCCCGGAGCGTGAGGCACCGGTCGCCATCGACCTTCCGCGGTGGACCCGCTGGGGTCGCTCGGCGAGCAGGTGGGGGAGGCCGACGCCGACCCGCTGCGGAAGGTGGTCCGCACGTCCGCCCCCGCCCCCGGCCTCGGCGGCGGCCGACCGGGTCCCCCGGGGGCGCCCCACGGGGAGCGCTCGGGGGCGGGTGAACCGGTGTGGGCGGGTACGTCCGGGACCTCCTTCCTACCTTCCGGGCCTCCTAAAGCGCAAATGGTCCGCCCCAGGGCAAGTACCTCGCGCCGCTGACCGGAGGACCGGACGATGTCGGTGGCCCGCGCTATTGGCTCGTCCCCGAGCTGGTCCCGGTCACGCCGAAGATTCGCGTGAAACTTGCCGAGCGCTACGGCATCCCCCTCTTGGGGGGCTTCGTATGGGCAACCGGGGTCAGGTCCTAGAGAGGTCCAGAAGATGGGCCCACGAGGCGGGAGTGCGAACTCTCCGCGCCCTCCGGCGATCCTCCCCGGACCGAGGACCGTCTCCCGGCGCCCGCCGCCCTCCCGCGAACCTCCCGGGCGCGCCGGGGAGCCCCGGGTCCGCCGGCTGGATGTCATCGCCGTCCCCCCACGCCGGCTCGGCGGGTCCGCCTCGACCTCGAGGACCGGCCGCGGAACCCCTTTGTTGGCGTGACGCTGATCCGCGTGGACCTGGACCACGTCGAGCGCGACCGAGACCCGGGCTGCCACCGGATTGGCTCGCGGGCCGCGGAGCCCGACCCCGGGGCCAGGCCCTACTTCAACTGCTTCGTCCCCAACGGGCTGTATCGGCCGGGGATCCTGCTGAACCTGGTCCTCTCGATGGGGGTCCGGGCCCGGTGGGCGGACGGGCTGAACGACCCCCCGGAGGGAGGAGGACCGGTGATGGCCACCCGGCGAGGCGAAGAGCCGGGAGGACGGAGTCGGGGAGGGGAGCCAGGTACATCGCGCGACCGGAGGGGGCCCCGGCCTCTCGAACCGGGGCCCCCTGGTCTCTGCGGCGTGTCCGGGGCCGGCCGTCTAGTCCCGGCTCGTCAGGGTGTCACAGCCCCGGACCGAAGCTGACAGCCGGCGGCCCCCTCGGGTAGAGTTGCATTGCAGCCCCCTCGTGGGTTGACTCAGGGCTCAGGAGTGCGCGCTCCCGGGCCCTTCTTCTTTCCTCGGCGGCGGGGGTTCCATGATCCTTCACCTCCCTTCCTCAGCTCGGGGCTGGGGGTTCGTGGGCCGGAAGCCCAGGGGAAGCTCCTGCCCGCTCTCTGCCTCTTCGTCCTCCTCCTGCTGGGCGCGCCGCTCGAGGTAGCTCACGAGCTCGGCGAACCGCGCCTCCAGGAACGACTCGAGGGTCGCGTGGGACGCCGCTGCCGCGCGCTCGAGCACGCTCGCCGTCCGTTCGGGGACAAGCAGCCGGATCTGGCGCTTCTTCATCTTCACCGCCTCCTTCGAGGTGCTCAGGTCCCGCGGCCTTCGCGGGACGTGGCGCCAGCCTAGCAGTCCGCGATCGGCGACGTCAAGAGCGGATACCGAATGCAGATACGTAAAAAAATTCGCAACGAGGATGAAGAACTGGGTTGACGGACGCGGTCGCTGCCTCTAGACTCAGCTCAGCCCGGAAGGTCCGGGCGGGAGCGAACAAGGAGGAAGGCGATGAACGGAAGGAACGGAGCCCGGGTCCTGGCCCAGCGGATCGTCCAGGACGGGGTCACCATGTACGTGACCGCCCTCGATGCGGGGACCATCAACCGGCTGAGCCTGGTCGACACGTGGAAGCCCCACCTCGAGGACA
>DATLZP010000130.1:0-2058 GCA_035573935.1 Actinomycetota bacterium | reverse complement strand
CCCGACATCGGCGGCAGGTTCTCGGCGCTCTCCCTCTTCGGCCTCGTCCCGGCGGCGCTGATCGGCGCCGACCTGGAGGAGCTCCTGGACGGGGCGGCGGAGGCGGCGAAGGCGTGCGGCGAGGACGTCCCCGCCGACCGGAACCCGGCCGTGCGCCTGGGTGCGGCCATCGGGGAGGCGGCCCGGAGGGGCCGGGACAAGCTCACGTTCGCCATCCCGGAGCCGGTGGGCTCGCTCGGCGCGTGGCTCGAGCAGCTCCTCGCGGAGTCCACGGGGAAGGAGGGGACGGGGATCCTCCCGGTGGTGGACGCTCCGCTCGGTCCCCCCACCGTGTACGGGGACGACCCCCTGTTCGTGGCCGTCGGCGAGGCATCGGGGAGCGCGATCCTCTCCTGGTTGGAGCGGGCCGGCCACCCCGTGGAGCGCCTGGACGGCCCGGTGCGGCTGGGCGGGGAGATGTTCCGGTGGGAGCTCGCCACCGCCGTCGCCGGGGCCGTGCTGGGGATCAACCCCTTCGACCAGCCCGACGTGCGATCGGCGAAGGAGCGGACGGAGCGGGTGCTGTCCGGGGACGAGCGGGCCGAGGTCGACCCCGGCGACCTCGGCGACGTCCTCTCGGGGGCCCGCCCCCCGGCCTACCTCGCCATCCAGGCGTTCCTGCCCCGGACCGAGGAGGTCCGGGCCCGGCTGCAGGCGGTCCGGCTGCGGCTCCGCGACCGGTACCGGGTGGCGGTGACGGTGGGGTTCGGGCCCCGCTACCTCCACTCCACCGGCCAGCTCCACAAGGGCGGGCCCCCCACGGGGCGCTTCGTGCAGGTCGTGGAGCCCCCCGCCGCCGACGTCCCCATCCCCGGACGGCCGTACACGTTCCGGGACGTGCTCCTGGCCCAGGCCGCCGGGGACCTGGCCGCCCTCCGGGAGCGGGGGCGGCCGGCGGCGCGCACGACGCTGGCCGAGCTCGAGGCGGCGGCGGGCTGACGTGGAGCTCGTCGTGGACGCCGACCCGGCGGCGGCCGGCGTGCGGCTGTTCGTCGAGGTGGCCCCGCGGACGCTGGTCCTGGCCGGCGGCTCCACCCCACGGGAGCTGTACCGCCGGCTGGCGGCGCTCCCGTACCCGTGGCGGGAGGTCGAGGTGTTCTTCGGGGACGAGCGCTGCGTGCCCCCCGACCACCCGGACTCGAACCTCCGCATGGCCAGGGAGACCCTCCTGACGAGGGTCCCGGCCCGCGTCCATCCCATGACCGGGTGCCGGCCCGAGGACTACGAGCGGGAGCTCCGGGCGGTGTTCGGGGACGACCTCCCCCGCTTCGACCTGGCCTTCCTGGGACTGGGGGAGGACGGCCACACCGCGTCGCTGTTCCCGGGGGATCCCGCCCTGGAGGCGGGGGACCGCTGGGTGGCGCTCGTCGAGCGGCCGGACCACCGGCGGATGACGCTCACGCTGCCCGTGCTCTCCGCGGCCCGGGTGGCCGCGTTCCTCGTCGCCGGACCGGGGAAGCGGGAGGCGCTGGCCCGGCTGCTCCGGGGCGACCCCGGGATCCCGGCGGCGCGGGTGGGGGCGGAGCGGGTCGTGGTGGTCGCGGATCCCGCGGCGGCCGGACGGCCGGACGGCCCCGCCGGCCGGGGCTGAGCTAGCCCGTCGCGTTCACGTGGAGCAGCCGCCCCACCGCGTACGTGATGCCCGCCGCCAGGACGCCGACCAGGAGCATCCGGACGCCCGACACGTGGAACCGTCGCCCGGTGAACACCGACATCGACCCCCCCACGCCGAACAGCACGGCGGCGGAGAGGATGGCCGAGGCCACGACGGCCGGGCGGCCCGAGGAGACGACGAACGGTGCCAGGGGCACGGCAGCCCCGAAGGCGAACGTGAGGAACGACGACGCGGCTGCGCCCCAGGGGGAGCCGAGCGCCTCTGGGTCGAGGCCCAGCTCCTCCCGGGCGTGGGTCTCGAGCGCCACCTCCGGGTCGCGCATCAGCTCTCCGGCGATCCGGTCGGCGAGCTCCCCCGACAGGCCCTTCCGGCGGTAGATCTCGGCGAGCTCCCGGCGCTCCTCC
>DATLZP010000129.1:0-2950 GCA_035573935.1 Actinomycetota bacterium | reverse complement strand
GCGGCTCGGGGTGAAGGCCTTCGGCGGCCAGGCGGTGAGCGCCGGCGCGATCATCGTGCGCCAGCGCGGCACGAAGGTGCACCCCGGCGCCGGCGTGGGCCGGGGCGGCGACGACACGCTGTTCGCCCGGGTCCCCGGCGTCGTCGAGTTCTACACGTCGCGGGGCCGCCGCTTCGCCCGGGTCGTCCCCCAGGGCTAGGCCCCGCGGGCGGCCCGCGCCCCCTCCCGGATCTCCCGGACCCAGGCCCGGATCGTCGGCTTGAGGTCGGCGTTGCGCTCCCCCAGGTAGCGCACGGTGGCCCGCCGGGTCCGCCGCTGGTCCCACCGGGACGCGTCCGGGCGGAGGAGCGGCGGGGGCTGGGCGAAGTAGAACGCGGTCCGCTCCACGCCGGCCGGCCCCCCGTGGACCACCGTGAGGACGGGGGAACCCCAGATCCGCCGGACCCGGTGGACCGAGGCCAGCGCGATCCGCGTCACCTCCCCCCGATCGCCGGTGAACACCAGGTCCCCTCCCTGCAGCGCGAGCCTGCCGGCCACCTCGTCCATCGCCTCCCGGCGGAGGCGGACCATCCACACCCGATCCTCGGGCACGCCCCTCATCTTGGACCCGGCCGGCCCGGCCGACCACGCCCATCTGGCACGATGCGGGCGATGGCCTTCGTGGACGAGGTAACCGTGGTGGTCCGGGGGGGCCGGGGAGGGGACGGCGCCGCCTCCTTCCGCCGGGAGCCCTACACGCCCCGGGGGGGACCGGACGGGGGGAACGGCGGCCGGGGCGGCGACGTGGTGCTCGAGGTCTCGACCCGGGTCCGGGACCTGGCCTGGTTCCTCGAGCACCGGCGGCTCGCCGCCGACGACGGGGGGTCCGGCCGGTCGAACCGCCGGGACGGGGCGGCGGGGCGGGACCTCGTGGTGGCCGTCCCCGACGGGACCGTGGTCCTCGACGAGGAGGGGCTCCTGGCCGACCTGGTGGGGAAGGGGGCCCGGGCCGTGGTGGCCCGGGGGGGCCGGGGCGGCCGGGGGAACGCGGCCCTGGCCTCTCCCCGGAACCGCCTCCCCCGGCGGGCCGAGGCCGGCGAGCCGGGGGAGGAGCGGCGCCTCACGCTCGAGCTCCGGGTGGTGGCCGACGTGGGGCTGGTGGGGCCGCCGAACGCCGGGAAGTCCACGCTGCTCGCCTCGCTCACCGCGGCCCGGCCGAGGATCGCCGCCCACCCCTTCACCACCCTGGCCCCGAACCTGGGGGTGGCGGAGGGCGAGGGGCACCGGTTCGTCCTGGCCGACGTCCCGGGCCTCGTGGAGGGGGCCCACCGGGGACGGGGGCTCGGCCACCGCTTCCTCCGCCACGTCTCGCGGTGCCGGGCCCTGGTCTACGTCGTGGACCTCTCCGGGCCCGACCCGGCCGCGGACCTGGCCATGGTCCGGGAGGAGCTCCGAGCCTACGATCCCGACCTGCCGGCCCGCCCCCACCTGGTGGCGGCGACGAAGGCGGACCTGGTGGAGGACCCGGGCCGGGCCGCCGGGGCCCTGGGCCCCGACGCCGTCGTCGTCTCGGCCGTCACCGGGCGGGGCCTGGAGGAGCTGGCCCGCCGGATGGAGGCCCTGGCCCGGGAGGCGGCCGAGCGGGAGGGGGAGCGGCGTCCCTACGTCGTGCTCCGGCCGGCCCGCCCCCGGTTCGTGGTCCGCCGGGAGGGGGAGCGGTTCCGGGTGGTGGGCCGGGGCGTCGAGCGGTGGGTGGCGGAGACCGACCTGGAGGACCCCCGGCAGGTGGCCCGGCTCCAGCGGCGCCTGGCCCGGGAGGGCGTGGAGCGGGAGCTCGAGGCGAAGGGGGCCCGGCGGGGGGACGAGGTCGTGATCGGCGAGCAGGTCTTCGAGTTCATCCCGGACCGGGACCTGGAGGAGGGGGACGGTGGACCGGCGTGAGGAGCTGGTCCGGGAGGAGGACCGGGCCTTCGCCGAGCTCTCCCTGGCCCTCCGGCACGTCCCCCCGGGGCGGCTGGAGGATCCGGTCCTCCCCCAGGGGTGGAGCGTCCGGGACCTCCTCTGGCACCTGGCCTGCTGGTACGCGGAGTGCGCCCGGGCCCTGGAGCGGATCCGGCTGGGGACCTACGAGGGCTGGGAGGAGGACACCGACGCCCTGAACGCCCGGTTCCTGGAGGAGGGGCGGCGGCAGGACCCCGAGACGGTCCGGGCCACGCTGGCCGCGGCCCGGACCCGGATGCTCCAGGAGCTCTGGGCCTTCCCCGGCGGCCGGCCGCCGCCCGAGGCGGTGGCCTGGTTCGCGGAGTCCGGCCCGGAGCACGAGCGGGAGCACCTGGGGGACCTCCGGGCGGGGTTCCCCGGCCCCCAGGCTCCCCCGGGGTAGCATCGGGCCGTGGGACGGCGCCTGGGGGTGATGGGCGGGACCTTCGATCCGATCCACCACGGGCACCTGGTGACCGCCGAGGAGGCCCTCGCCCAGTTCCAGCTGGACGAGGTGGTCTTCGTCCCCACCGGCCGGCCCTGGATGAAGGAGCACCGGGAGGTGGCGCCGGCCGAGGACCGCTACCTGATGACCGTGATCGCCACGGCCAGCAACCCGCGGTTCTCGGTCTCCCGCCTGGAGGTGGACCGGGCCGGGCCGACCTACACCGTGGACACGCTGCGGGCCCTCTCCGAGGAGCACCCCGACGCCGAGCTGTACTTCGTGACGGGGGCCGACGCGATCCTGGAGATCGTCCACTGGAAGGACCCGGAGGAGGTGCTCGAGCTGGCCCACTTCATCGCCGCCACGCGCCCGGGGTACGAGCTGGCCCGCTTCGAGGCCGACGCCGCCACCCGCCACCCCCGGATCAGCGTGATGCACATCCCGGCCCTGGCCATCTCCTCCACCGACATCCGGGACCGGGTCCGGGAGGGCCGGCCGATCCGCTACCTCGTCCCGGAGGGCGTGAAGTCCTACATCGAGAAGGCG
>DATLZP010000128.1:0-2709 GCA_035573935.1 Actinomycetota bacterium | reverse complement strand
CGCCGTCCCGCACCACCGGCGTGACGGCGCCGTCCAGCAGGATCCTCCGTCGTTCCATCGCTCCCCTCGGGGTCGTGGGCCGCGCCGCTAGTATGCGGGCCGTGGCGGAGCTGCGGGGGTTCATGGTGCCGAGGTCCCCGGAGGGCCGGGCCTCGATCGTGCCCCCGCCCCCCTGGCACTACTCGGGCGACGTCCTCACGATCGAGTACCGGACCGACCCGGCCCGGGTGGCCGAGCTGCTCCCGGAGCCGCTGGAGCCGGCGGAGGAGGACCCGGGGGCGGTGGCCGTGGTCTTCGCCGACTGGCAGAGCTGTTCGGACTCGTTCCAGGAGCTCCTGGACCCGGTCCGCTCCCAGTACCGGGAGTGCTTCGTCGTCGTCCGCTGCCGCTACCGGGGCACCACGTACTCCCGCTGCGTCTACATCTGGGTGGACAAGGACTTCGCCCTGGCCCGGGGCTGGCACCAGGGCTACCCCAAGAAGCTCGGCTCGATCTGGATCACCCGGCCGGTGTCGGTGGGGAGGGCGGGCCCCCGGCTCGCCCCCGGCGGCCGGTTCGGGGCCACCCTGGCCGCGAACGACCGGCGCCTCATCGAGGCCACGTTCACGATCGGGGGGCCGTCCGAGACCGCCGGCTTCGTGAACGCGCTCCCCATGCTGCACCACCGGTTCTTCCCCTCGATCGAGACCGGGGCCCCGCCCTCGCTGGACGAGGTCGTCACGATGCGGAGCGAGGACGTGGAGCTGGGGCCGGCCTGGACGGGGGAGGCGGAGCTCCGGCTGTTCGAGGCCCCCACCGAGGAGCTGGCGCGGCTGGAGCCGGAGGAGATGATCGCCGGGTACTGGCGCAGCGTGGGCGCCACGTTCCGGACCGGCACCCGCCTGGGGGGGACCGCCTAGTGCGGCTGGCCCGGTTCCGCCTCGGCGACCGGATCGCCACCGGCGTCGTCGAGCCCGACGACACGATCCGCGTGCTGCGGGGGACGTTCTTCGAGGACCCCGTCCCCTCGGGGGAGGCGGTCCCGCTCGGGGCCGTCCGCCTGCTCGCGCCGGTCCTGCCCTCGAAGGTGGTGGCGGTGGGGAAGAACTACCCGGCCCACGCGGCGGAGTTCGGCGGGGAGGTCCCGGAGGAGCCCCTCCTGTTCCTCAAGCCCTCGACCGCCGTGACCGGGCCGGGCGACCCCATCCCCCTGCCCGCCATCAGCAGGCGCGTGGACTACGAGGGCGAGCTGGCGGTGGTCATGGGGCGGGTGGCCCGGGACGTCCGGGCCGAGGACGCCGCCCGCTACGTCCTCGGCTACACCTGCGGCAACGACGTCACGCTCCGGGACCTCCAGGCGAAGGACGGGCAGTGGACCCGGGCCAAGGGCTTCGACGGCTCCTGCCCCCTGGGGCCCTGGATCGAGACCGAGCTCGACCCGAACGACCTCCGGCTGGAGACCCGGGTCAACGGGGAGGTCCGCCAGTCCGCCCGGACCTCGGAGATGGCGTTCGGGGTGGCCACGCTGATCGAGTACGTCACGTCGTTCATGACGCTCCTGCCGGGCGACGTGCTCATGACCGGCACGCCGGAGGGCGTGGGGCGGCTGGGGCCCGGGGACCGGGTGGAGGTCGAGGTGGAGGGGATCGGGGTGCTGGCCAACCCCGTGGCGTCGTGACCACCGTCCGGACCCGCTTCGCCCCCGCCCCCTCGGGCTCGATCCACGTCGGGAACGCCCGGACCGCCCTGTTCAGCTGGCTCCACGCCCGCCGCCACGGCGGCGCGTTCATCCTCCGGATCGAGGACACCGACGTGAGCCGGGTGACCGAGGAGGCGGTGCACGGC
The DNA here is from genome assembly GCA_035573935.1 of Actinomycetota bacterium. Taxonomy (GTDB): domain Bacteria; phylum Actinomycetota; class UBA4738; order UBA4738; family HRBIN12; genus DATLZM01. The sequence goes on along the minus strand of DATLZP010000128.1, from coordinate 885 downwards.
CTGATCGAGTCGCTCCGGTGGCTCGGCCTGGACTGGGACGAGGGGCCCGACGTCGGCGGCCCCCACGCCCCCTACCGCCAGTCGCAGCGCCGGGACCTGTACCGGGACCGGGTCGAGGCCCTCCGGGCGGCGGGGCACGCCTACCCCTGCTACTGCACGCCGGAGGAGCTCGAGCAGCGCCGGCGGGAGGCCCTGGCCCGGGGGGAGCCGCCGGGCTACGACGGCCGGTGCCGGCGCCTCTCGGAGGCCGAGCGGGCCCGGTTCGAGGCGGAGGGGCGGCCGGCGGCCATCCGGTTCGCGATGCCGGAGCGGGAGTGGGTGGTCCACGACCTGGTGAAGGGCGAGGTCCGGTTCGCCCCCGGCTCGCTCCGGGACTTCGTCCTGGTCCGCTCGGACGGCTCGCCGACGTTCCTGCTGGCCGTGGCGGTGGACGACCTCTCGATGGGCGTGACCCACGTGATCAGGGGGGAGGACCTGCTCACGTCGGCGCCCCGCAACGCCGCGGTGATCGAGGCGCTGGGCGGCGAGCCCCCCGCCTACGCCCACGTCCCGCTCATCGTGGGGAGCGATCGCCAGCCGCTCTCCAAGCGGCACGGGTCGACCTCGGTGGAGGCCTTCCGGGAGCAGGGGTTCCTGCCGGAGGCGCTCCTCAACTACCTGGCACTGCTCGGGTGGTCGAAGGACGAGCACACCACGTTCCTCACCAGGGAGGAGCTCGTGGCGTCGTTCGACCTCTCCCGGGTGTCGCGGAACCCCGCCGCGTTCGACGTCGAGAAGCTGGAGTGGATGAACAGCCACTACATCCAGGGCCTGGACGACGACGAGCTCGCCGCGCGGTGCATGCGCTTCATGACCGAGGCGGGGTTGCTCCCCGAGCCCGGGCTC
>DATLZP010000127.1:0-4887 GCA_035573935.1 Actinomycetota bacterium | reverse complement strand
CTCTGCTAGCATCGGGGAGCCATGGCCGCCGTCTGCGACATCTGCGGGAAGCGCCCGTTCTTCGGGATGCGCGTGTCCCATTCCCACCGACGGACGAAGCGCCGGTGGGACCCGAACGTGCAGCGGGTCCGGGCCATCGTGGACGGCACGCCCCGTCGGGTGAACGTCTGCGCGAGCTGCCTGAAGGCGGGTCGGATCCAGCGCGCCGGCTAACGCCCCTCAGGCCAGGGCGGCCTCGATCCGGGCCAGGGCGTCCTCCCCCAGCTCCACCCCCGACGCTCCCACGTTCTCCTCGAGCTGACGGGGGTCGGTCGCCCCCACGATCGCGCTCGAGACCTCGGGACGGCGGAGCACCCAGGCCAGCGCCAGCTGCGCGAGCGTGATCCCGGCCTCCGCCGCCACCGCCCGGAGCCGCTCCACCCGGGCCAGGGTCTCCGGCGTGAGGAAGCGTTCCACGAACCCCCGGGTGGCCTGCCGGGCGGCACGGGATCCGAAGGGGATCTCGCCCCGGCTCCGGTACTTCCCGGTGAGGACCCCCTGGGCGAGCGGCGAGAACACGATGGCCCCCAGGCCCAGGGCCCGGCACGTCGGGAGGACCGCCTCCTCGATCCCCCGCTCCAGCATCGAGTACCGCGGCTGGTCGGAGACCGGCGGGTGGAGGCCCTCCCGCTCGCACAGCCGGACCGCGTCCTCGATCCGGGCCGGCTCCCACTCCGACACCCCCCAGTACAGGACCTTCCCCCACCGGATCAGATCGTCCATCGTCCGGCACAGCTCCTCGAGCGGGACCTCGGGGTCGTCCCGGTGGCACTGGTACAGGTCGATCCGCTCCACGCCCAGGCGGCGGAGGCTCGCGTCGCACTGGTCCACGACGTGCTTGCGGGCCAGGCCCCGATCGTTCGGACCGGGGCCCATCTCCCCGAAGACTTCGTGGCGACCACGTAGCTCGAGCGCTCCACGCCGGCCAGGGCCCGCCCCAGCACCTCCTCCGCCCTGCCCCGCCCGTACACGTTCGCCGTGTCGAACAGGTTCACGCCGAGGTCCAGGGCCCGGCGGACGATCCGCGCGGCGCGGTCGTCGTCCAGCGCGGTGCCGAACGTGAGCCACGATCCCAGCGAGATCTCGGAGACCCGCAGGCCCCAGCGGCCGAGCTTCCGGTACCTCACGGGGTGGGCGACATCGCCCAGAGCGGGTCCACCGGCCCGATCCCCTGGCCCAGGGGGAGCGCGTGCCGGATGGCCTCGGTCACGAACGCCTTCCCCTTCCGGACGGCGCCCACCAGGTCCTCGCCTCGGGCCAGGTGGGCGGCGATCGCCGCGGAGAGCACGCACCCCGTGCCGTGCGTGTGCAGGGTGTCGATCCGTTCCCCCGCGATCCAGGTCATCCGCTCCCCGTCGAACAGCAGGTCGTCGGCCGGCCCCCCGTCCAGGTGCCCCCCCTTCACCAGGACGGCCCGGGGACCCATCGAGGCGATGGCCTCCGCCGCGTCCTCCATCAGGTCCCGGGAGGTCACGCGGAACCCGGCCAGCCCCGCCGCCTCGTGGAGGTTCGGGGTGACCACGGCGGCCAGGGGGAGGATCTCGGCGCGGAGCGCCTCCACCGCGTCCTCCGCCAGGAGCGCGTGGCCGTGCTTCGAGGCGAACACCGGGTCCACGACGAGGTTCGGCACGCCGGTCTCCCGGATCGCCTCGGCCACGGCCCGGATGATGGGGGCCGACGCCAGCATCCCGGTCTTGGCCGCATCGACCCCGATGTCGGTCACGACGGCCCGGACCTGGTCGGCGACGGTCTGGGGGGAGAGCTCCTCGTACCCCGACACGCCCTTCGTGTTCTGGACGGTCACGGCCGTGATGGCCGTCGCGCCGAACACCCCGAGGGCGGCGAACGTCTTGAGATCGGCCTGGATCCCGGCCCCTCCGCCGGAGTCCGACCCGGCGATCGTGAGGGCCCGGGCCCGGCCGCCCCGCGGCTCACCCCCCGGCACGATGGTCCCACCCCCTCGGCTCGAGCGGGGACTCCCGGCCGTCGGGACCGATCGCCGAGAGCCCCTCCCCCTCGATGATGCCCCCGATCTCGGCGAGCGACACGCCGAACCGCTCCCGGAGCTCGGCCCGGGCCGCCGCCACGCCCGCCGGCGGGAGCGTGGCCAGGAGCTCGTAGTCCTCCCCGCCCGACAGGGCGAGCTCCAGGGGGTCCGCCCCCAGCTCGTCGCGGAGCTCGATCAGCGCGGGGGCCACGGGCACGGCGGCGAGCGTCACCCGGGCCCCCACGCCGCTCGCCCGGCACAGACGGGCCAGGTCCAGGGCCAGCCCGTCGGAGAGGTCGATCATCGCCGTGGCGCCGGCCCGGGCCAGGGTCCGGCCCTCCCCCACCCGGGGCGTCGGTCGGGCCAGCGCGGCGAGGAGCACCCGGGCCGCCTCCGTCCCCAGGGCCCGGCCCCGGCCGGGCCCCCGGGCGAGGAGCAGCCCGCCGGCCGCCGCCCCGAGCCATCCGGTCACCACGACGCGGTCCCCCGGGCGGGCCCCGGTCCGCGTCACGGCGCCCCCCGGAGGGGCCTCCCCCACGACGGCCACCGACACCACCACCCGCTCCGCCCGGGACAGGTCGCCCCCCACCAGCCACAGCGCGTGCTCGTCGCAGGCCGCCCGCATCCCTCCCAGGAGCTCCAGGGCCCACGCGTCGTCCACGTCCGGCGGCATCCCCAGGCCCACGACCGCGTACCTGGGGCTCCCCGCCATCGCCGCCACGTCCGAGACGTTCACCGCGATCGCCTTGAACCCCAGGTCCCGGGGCGGGGTCCAGGACCGCTCGAAGTGCACGCCCTCCACCAGCAGGTCGGTCGTGAGCAGGAGGTCGCCCCGCCCCGGCGCCAGCACCGCCGCGTCGTCGCCCACCCCCACGCGGACCTCGGGCCCGGGGCCCGAGAGCACCCGGGCGATCGCCGCCACGAGTCGGTCCTCGCCGGGTTCCACCGTTCCGTACAACGGGGGGCGGGGGCCCCCGCCCGGCCGGCCAGGGCCCCCCACCTGGGGTCCTGTAGGATAGAGCCCCTGTCCGGGGAAGGATCCCACCGTCGGTCCGGGAGCCCAGCCGTGAGGAGGCCACCGTGCTGATCGAGGCCGAGCGGACGGTGTTCGACAACCCGAGCCCGTCGGAGCTCCGCAGGTTCACCGAGGAGATGCCGAACTGCCGGCTCACGGCGTTCGGGAACGTGAACGTCCAGACCCGGGTGACGTCCCGGAGCTCGGGCAGCACGTTCATCGTGACCGACGAGCCGGGGACGGCCTCCGGGAAGACGATGTCCCGGGAGGAGTACGACCGGATCGCCGCCCTCCAGGAGGAGTACCTCCGGGACAAGGACCTCATCGTGATCGACGGCGACATCGGCAACGATCCGGCCTTCCGGACGCCCGCCCGGCTCACGATCGAGAAGGCGAACGCGAACATCGCCGGGATGCAGCAGAAGCTGTACTTCCCCCGGGAGGGAGGGGAGCCCGAGGTGCACGTGATCTACACGCCGAACCTCCCCGCGCCCGGCTACCCGGACGAGCGGGTGATCGCCGTCGATCTCGAGCACGGCGTCACGCGGATCCTGAACTCCGACTACTTCGGGGAGTCGAAGAAGGGCGGCCTGCGGATGTGGAACCGGATCGTCTACGACCGGGGCGGGCTCGCCCTCCACGCCGGGTGCAAGGTCGTCCCGACCGGGCGCGGCGAGCGGGTGTTCCTGATCATCGGGCTCTCCGGGACGGGGAAGACGACGACCACGTTCACGACGCAGAACGACTCCCTGCCCGTCCAGGACGACTTCGTGGCCCTGATGCCGGGGGGCAAGGTCCACGGGACCGAGAACGGCTGCTTCGCCAAGACGTTCTCCCTCGACCCCGACTTCGAGCCGAACATCTACCGGGCCGTCACCCAGCCGGACGCGTACCTGGAGAACGTGTACCAGGACGAGGCGGGGCGGGTGGATTTCTTCGAGACCTCCTACACGAAGAACGGCCGGGCCGTGTTCGGGCTCGAGGCGCTGGGCCGCTACCGCGACGCCCGCGAGGTGGGGCCCGTCGACCACCTCCTGATCCTCAACTGGAACGAGAACATCGTCCCGGCCGTCGCCAAGCTGTCGCAGGAGCAGGCCGCCGCCTACTTCATGCTGGGCGAGACGACGGGGACCTCGGCCGGGGGGAAGGCCGAGGAGGGGCGGTTCCTCCGCGTCCCGGGGACGAACCCGTTCTTCCCCCTCCCCCACGGGCTGCAGGGCAACCGGATCCTCGAGCTCCTGGCCTCCCACCCGATCGAGGTCTACCTGATGAACACGGGGCGGGTGGGGGGCCGGCCGGACGACGACCGGTCGAAGAAGGTGCAGATCCCGCACTCGTCGGCCATCGTGAAGGCGATCGCCGAGGGCACGATCGCCTGGACCGAGGACCCCGACTTCGGCTACCTGGTGGCCGAGGAGGTCCCGGGGATCGACGATGGCGAGCTGCTCCAGCCGCGACGCCTGTACGAGCGGCAGGGGCGGGGCGGCGAGTACCGGGAGCTGGTGGAGCGGTTCAAGGTGGAACGCCGGGCCCACCTGGAGGGCTTCCCCCAGCTCTCCCCGGACATCGTCGCGGCGGCGGGCTGAGCCCGCTCAGGGGCGGCGCCGGCCCAGCAGGAACCCCGTCACGAACTGCACCGCGGCCAGCACGATCGGCACCATCAGGTACCAGCGGACCGCCGCGAACTCGTCGAGGAAGGGCCGGCCGCCGGGCGCCTCGACCGCGGCCGTGAGGGCGAAGAGCCCGGCGAAGGCGAACCACAGCCCCACCCGCCCGGTGAGGTGGAGGGCGTAGAGGACATGGTCGAAGAGGTCGCTGCCCCCGAACGGCCGGCGGGCCCACCGCC
>DATLZP010000126.1:0-14212 GCA_035573935.1 Actinomycetota bacterium | reverse complement strand
GCCGCGGCGTGCCCCGGCCGCTCCACGGCGGACCGGCCGGCGGACCCGGCCCGGCTACGATGTGCCGGCGATGCGGGGTGGGGCGAGCGGCCGCGGCACGGGTCGAGCGGTCCGGCGTCCGGCCCGCCGACGGGGCGGCGCGGACCCGGCCGGCCGGCCGATCGCCGTCCACCCCGTGACCCCGGAGCGCTGGGACGACCTGGTGCGGTTGTTCGGGGAACGCGGGGCCTACGGGGGCTGCTGGTGCATGTTCTTCCGCCTCCCCCGTCCGGCGTTCGACCGGGGCGCCCGCGATGGCGGCGCCGGCAACCGGGCCGCCCTCCGGTCGTTCGTGGCGGACGGCCGGATCCCCGGGCTCCTGGCCTACGCCGGCGACGAGCCGGTGGGGTGGGTGTCCGTGGCCCCGCGGGAGGAGTTCGGCCGGGTGCAGCGCTCGGCCTTCGGCCGGGCGTCGCCCCCCGGATCGGGGGTCTGGGCCATCGTGTGCTTCTTCGTCCACCGCCGTCACCGCGGCGGGGGCGTGGCCCGGGCGCTCCTGCGGGCCGCCGTCGCCCACGCCCGGGCCGGCGGGGCCCGGGCGGTGGAGGCGTACCCGGTCGACCCGGCGGTCCACCGCACGGACGCCGCGGGTGCCTACGTCGGGGTCGTCTCGATGTTCGCCGCCGAGGGGTTCCGGGAGGTCGCCCGCCCGTACCCGCACCGCCCGCTGATGCGCCGAAGCTTCCGCACCCCCACCGCGCGCCCCGGGGCCGAAAGCCGCGGTCCCCGCGGTGGCCGGGGGCGGGCCGGCCCCGGGAGCGAGGCGTGAGCGACGCCCGGGTGGCCGTCGACATCGGGGGCACGTTCACCGACCTGGCGGCGTCGGCTGATCCCTGGCTGGGGTGCATGGATTCGAACCATGACTACCTGATCCAGAGTCAGGCGGGCTACCGTTACCCCACACCCCATCGTCCGACCCGGGCCGCGTACGTCCCGCCGGGCATGCCTCCCGGGACGCGTCGTGCTCCAGGCCGACCCCGGCAAGCGTAGCATCCGAGCCCTCGGCCCTCGCCCCCAGGCGGCTCGTGGAGGCGCGGCGCGGGATCGGGCTGCCGAGGAGGGACCGGCCGGGCCAGGCCGCCCGCCCGCCGTCCCCGATGGGCTCGGGAACCTCCGCGTCCCGGCTCCCGTCCCGTGAGAGGATGTCGCTCGCGGCACCGAGGAGGCGGTCGGGATGGTGGTCACGAGGGGAAGGCTCGCGATGGCCGGCCTGCTGGCCGTCGCCCTCGCGGTGGCGGGAGCGGTGATCGTGCTGGGATCACCGAGCCCGACCGGACCGGGCGCTGCCATGGGCGGGTCGAGCTCCCCCCGGCCCTCGGGATCGGCCCCGGCATCGCCGTCCGGGGAGCCGACGGCGAGCCCCACCGCGGCGAGCCCCAGCCCCGCGGTCCTCGAGGACGGGACGTACCCGGCCTACGTGCGGCGGGTCGACGTCGCCGCCGGGACGGTGACCGTGGACCTCATCCAGACCTTCGAGGGTCGGGAGGCGGTCCGGGCGGCCATGGAGGATGGGCTGTCCCGGCACGATGCGCGGGCCTACCTGTTCGCGCCGGTCTACGTGCGGAACGAGAACCCCCTCCTGCGCACGCTGCCGGTCTCGGAGGACGCGATCATCCGGTTCGCGGATGGATGCGAGTCGTCCGGTGATCGGACGACCGTCCTGCGCGACCTCCGGCGCGCCATCACGCCGTTCAACGAGAGCTTCTACTACTCCCTCTCCGTGGACCGAGGAGCGGTGACCCGCGTGGAGCAGCACCTGGCGGTGGTCGCCTGCTGAGGAGGCGGCCCATCCCGCGGCCGGCGGGGGCAGCGGGGCCGTTGTCTCCCCCCGCGGGGCCCGGATCCTGGGGGGCCGATCGGAGGATCCGAGCGAACGGTCAGCGCGCGGCCGGGGCCGACCGCAGGTCGTGTGCCAGGGTGAGCCGATCTCGACCGGCCCGTTTCGATGCGTACAGCGCCTCGTCGGCGGCGCGCACGAGGGCCGACGCGTCCCCGGCGTCGGAGGGGTAGCTCGCCGCCCCCGCGCTCAGGGTCACGGTGACCCCGCCCGGCCGCTGCGCAGCGGCCCTCCGCACCCGGTCCGCGACGGCAGCACAGGTCGGTGGATCGCAGTCCGGGAGGATGAGAACGAACTCCTCGCCCCCGTAGCGAGCCACGGTGTCGAAGTCGCGGCAGTGCGCGACCAGGGAGCGGGCCACGGCGCGCAGCAGCTCGTCCCCCGCCTGGTGTCCGTGGGTGTCGTTGAACTCCTTGAACCGGTCCACGTCGAGCAGGACCAGCCCGAGGGAAGAGCCGGCCCGGGAGGCACGAGAGAGCTCACGTTCCAGCGCCTCCTGGAACGTCCGGCGGTTCGCCACGCCGGTCAGCGGGTCGGTGGAGGCGAGATGCTCCACCTCTGAGAGGAGCCAGGCGTTGCGGAGCGCGAGCGCGGCGTGGGAGGCGAACTGGCCGATCGCCGAGAGCGTCCACCGGCCGATCCGTGGCCACGGGTACTCCAGCACCACCACGCCGATCGGGGTCCCCTCGGCGGAGAGCGGCACGACCAGCACGTTGCGGGCGCCGGGGAGGAGCGCGGCGAGGAGCGGGTGCCGCCCCGGCTCCGGGCGGTGCACGGCGATGGGCGTCCGCGACCGCCGCGCGGAGGCCACGGCGCGGTCCTCGGCCTCCGGGAGGGACGTGCCCACGACCCCCACCGAGGCCAGGGGGACCGGGGCGCCCCGGGGCGATGCCAGCACGGCGCCGCGGGTGGTGCCGAAGGTGCCGCGCAGCGCGGTGAGCAGGATCCGGGCGATCTCCTCGGGCGCCCGGCGCCGGTCGAGCTCGGCCACCATCGCCGCGAGGGCCTCCAGGTCCGTCCTCCGGCGGCGGAGTTCGCGCTCGTTCACGGAGGCGAAGAGCGCGGTGACCAGCGTGACGATCCACATGGTCGCCACGTTCACGGCGACCGCGGCGAGGAAGCGGTCGTCGCCCGGGAGGAGCGAGGAACCCTCCGCCCCGAGGCCGACGATCCCGGCGGCCTGCGCGTAGGGGACCGCGACGGCCAGGAGCGAGTGCCACCCGGCGACCTGGATCCCGGCGCGGTACGAGGCGCAGAGGGTGACGCCCACGAGGTGCACGTGGATCAGGCCCCGGAGGAGGCTCTCCGGGCCGCCGGTCGCGGCCGTGGCCCAGGCCAGGAACACCCCGTCGGCGAGGAGCGATGCCCCGACCAGGCCCAGCGACCGGCGCCGCCGCATCCGTCTGGCCGCCTCGGACAGCAGCGCCGCCCCCACGTACACCGCGCTCGGCCCGAGCGGCGTCCGCGGGGAGCCGACCGCGGATGGCGCGAGGGCCGCCGACGAGACCACCGCCCCGGCGAGCGCGACGCGGAGCCCCAGGAGCCACCCCATCCGCTCCGAGATCGGGGCGAGCTCCGTGGGCCGGGCGCCCGGAGCGGCCGGGCCCCGCCTCCAGGTCATCGGAACGACGCGGACGCCTCGGTCCGGTCCAGGGGGGCCGCGGCGAGCTTCGGGTCCCGGCGGCCGATGCTCCCCCCGAGGGCCAGGTAGACGCCGAGGAGGAGGAGCAGGACGACAGGGAAGGCGACCCGTCGCGCGCCATCCACGAGGGAGCCCAGCGGGTCGCGGGGGAGCGCCGGACCTCCCCCCGGGCCGGGGGAGGCATCGAGCGGGACGGGGATTCCGGGCGGGCCCGACGTCCCGGCGCGCACCATCGCCCCCCTCCGCGGGGGAGGTTCCCGGCCTCCCCCTTCATCCCGCCCTCGCTCCTCGTCCGGGGCCGCCCCCGACGCGGTCTCGTCTCGGGAGGAACGGGAGTCGTCGACGGCCGGGTCCGGGCCGGAGGTCGGCTCCGGGTCGGCCACCGGCGCGGTGCCGCCGCCGTCCCCGATCAGCTCCTCCACCGTGCCGCGGACCTCCTCGACCGCGCCCTCCACGCGGGTCGCCGCGTCCTCGACGGTATCGGTGGCCTCCTCCTCGGCCCCCTCGACCGCTCCGCCCACCGAGGCGACCAGGTCCTCGGCCGCCCGGCCGGCCGACGGGTCCGTCTCCTGCATGGCTCCTCCGACGGCGTCGACCGTCGAGGCGACCGTGCACGTGGGACCGTCGCAGGGCTGGGCGGAGGCAGGCGGCGGGGGGAAGAAGGTCGCCGTCACGAGGACGAGGAGCACCCACGTGCCCGGGCCCCGGCGGCTCCCCTCGCCCGCCACGGCCATGCGCCCGCCGTGTACCGCCTGGTTCGCGTCCACGACCCCCTCGCACGCCCTGGGAGGTCCTGCATCACTCAGTGTCGGCGGCCCTCGCCGGGTGCGGGAGTCGGATATCAGTGCCACGGGTGGACCCGGCCGAGCGGAGCCGAACTCCCGAGCTGCTCCGCCGTCCTTCGTCGTACGGCGGTCCACCACCCGGGACCGAGGGCGGATGCACCTGCGGCCTTCCGTACCCCCCATCCGGTTTCCCCCGGACGGAGGATTGCCCCGCCCCGCCATCTCTGTTTCGCTGCGAAGCACATCTCCAGGAGCGAGCCGATGCTTCAGGATCCCGAGCCGATGCCGGCTCCCGAGCCCCCCGAGGCCCGGAGGACGCGGAGGACCGGAGCGCGGGCGGGTCCGATCCTGGGAGCATCCCTGGCGGCCCTGCTCCTCTCCCTGGCCCTGGGGGGCACAGCGTCCGCGGACCCCGGCGCGGGGGTGGAGGAGGTCGTGACGACCACCGGGTCCACCGTCGGCTCGGTCTCCGACGACGCCGGGCGAGCCGTCGATCGGCTCGCGGACACCGTCGAGGAGGGGCTCGGCGAGGCGGAGGAGGTCCGGTCCACCCTGGAGCGGGCCACGGCGCCGGTGGTCGGAGAGATCGCCGGAGCGGTCCGGACCGTGCTCGACGACGTGGGGGAAGCGACGCGACCCGTGCTCGACGAGGTGGGGGAAGCGACCCGACCCGCCGAGCAGCGGGGCGGGGACGGGGCCCCGAGGAAGCCGGGCTCGGTCACCCCAGGATCTGGTGACGTCGTGCCGTCGAACGGGGCTCCTCACCGCGAGGGGGGCTCGGCCGTCCTGCCCCCCGCCACGTCTCTCACGGACCCGTGGGGACGGCCCTCGTGGGTCGCCGCCATGGACCTCGGCCCGGCGCTCCCCTGGGCGCCGGGCCTGACGAGCCTCCCCGGGCTCCGGATCCGGTGGTGGCCGGCGGTGCCGGGCTTCCACCCGGGGGGTGGCACCGCCGGTGGCGCCGCCTTCGGCCTGCTCGCCGGGCTCGCGGGCACGATCGTCCTGTCCGCGCCGGTGATGGGTCGGTGGGCGCTTCCGCCCCCGCCCCCGCTCCGGACGTCCCTCTTCGCCCTCTCCGTCGAGCGGCCGGGCTGACGGCCCCGTCCGGGCTGCCCGGCCGCGAGCGCGCTCCACGCTCACGGCCCCACGACGTGAGAGGAGGTTCCACCCATGGAGACGCGTTCATCGACGGGGACCCAGGTCCCCTCGCCAACGATCGCCTGCCACGCCTGCAGGAAGGTCGAGGCTGTCGTCCGGCTGGGCCCGGTCTTCCTCTGCGCCCGGTGTGCCGGGCGGGCGCGAGGGTCCGACCGTCCACCCGTGATCGTGTGCGAGCGCTGCGGGAGGGAGGCGAGCGTTCGGCGCGAGGAACGGTTCCTGTGCGCCTCGTGCGCCCTGAAGCGGGCGCAGATGGGGATGTCGGTCCTGGCGGACCTGATCGAAGGCTACGCGGGAGCCGTCGGAGCCTTCCTGGACGGATCGAGGGAGGACGCCGCGAGCGCCGCCCGGCGGGTGGCGCAGGAGGCGGTCCGGCGGCAGGCCGGGCCCCTCGATCTCGCCATCCTCCATCAAGCCGCGGTGGGGGTCGCCTTCCGGGACCGGGGTGCCCCGGAGGAACTGGTCCACGAGATCCAGCGGACGGCCGGGGTCCTCGTGGAGCTCCTGGCCCCGGTGACGGAGGAGGTGGCCCGTCTCCGACGGATCACGTCCAGCTTGGAGGAGGCGTATCGACGGAGGTCGGCGGAGCTCGTCGAAACGACCCGACGGCTCCGGGAGACCTCGCTCGGGCTCCGGCGGGCGGCCCGGGACCGGCGGGGGCTCCTCCGCCGGCTCGTGGCGGTGCGGGAGGAGGAGCGCAGGCGGCTGGCCTTCGACCTCCACGACGAGGCGCTCCAGGTGATCGTGGGGGCGCGGATGCGCATCCGGGCTCTCTGCCGACACGCCCAGGACCCCGACGTCCTGCGCCTCGCTCGGTGGACCGAGGAGGCCCTGAGCCGATGCGTGGAGCGCCTCCGCATGTCGATGCTCGAGCTGAGGTCGGACATTGCCGGACGGGGCGGGCTGGAGATCGCCGTCCGTGACTACCTGGAGCGGTCCCGGTCGCTCTTCGGGCTGGACTACGGATTCGAGAGCCGCCTCGTCGGCGAACCCCCCGAGGCCGTGTCCGCCGTGATCTTCCGGGTCGTCGTCGAGGCGGTGTGGAACGTGCGGCAGCACGCCCGGGCCAGCCGGGTCGACGTGCGGCTGGAGGAGGGCCGGGGGCGCGTCACGGTGACGGTCCGCGACGATGGGCAGGGGTTCGCCGTTCCCCCCGCCTCCTCGGAGCCGGGCCACCTTGGGCTGCTCAGCATGCGAGAGCGAGTGGCGGAGGCGGGAGGCATGTTGGCGATCGAGAGCGCTCCGGGCCACGGGACGACGGTGCGGTTCTGGGTGCCCCTCGCCGTCGGGCGGACCGCGGACGGCGTCATCCGCGTCTCGTCCGAGCCGGCCCGCGTGCCCGATGCGGGAGGTGGGGCCTCCGGCCGGGTCTGGACGGCGGCGGGTGGTCCGTCTGGGACGGGCTCGGTCAGCACCGCGGGCGGTGCCGGGGATCCCTCGGACCAGCGGGGCGCGGCCGTGGGGGTCGAGGACGGGAGCGTCCGGTGATCGATGCCGGGGTCATCGAAGCCTCCCCCTCGAGGTCCCGCGCGACCCGCTCAGCCCGGGGTCAGGGGGACGGCCGAGATGCCTGGAGGGACCCGCGTCCGGAACGACGAGAGGACCTTGAGGAAGTCGTCCCGCTCGTCCTCCCACGCTCCCTCGGGGAAGGCGGCGGCGATCCAGTAGCCGCGCCGGCCCTGGATCAGGAAGCCCGAGGCCACCGAGAACCGGATCCCTCCCTCGGCCTCGTTGTCGGCCACGACGAGCAGCCCCAGCTCGCCGCCGATCCGCACGGGTTCCTGGATCTTCACGTCGACGCCCGGCTGGCTCGTGTAGATCCGCGCCAGGTCCTCCTCCTCCGCGAGGAGCTCCGAGGAGAACGCGAACACGTAGTAGGCCGTCTGGTCCTGGGCCCCGGTGGGCTGGATCCCGAAGCCGGTGAGGCCCTCGGTCGGCGTGGGGGCCGCGGGCACCGATTGGACCCCGCCCAGGAGCTGCGGCCCCTCCCCGCTGCCGGGATCCGGCGGGAGCACCTGGACCGCGTTGTCCCGCGGGAGCTCGGCGCTGAAGAGCCCGGAGGGGTCGTAGTAGCGCTCGAACTCGCGCTCCACCCCCCCGCCGCACGAGGCGAGGACGAGGAGCCCGACCGCTGTGAAGAGCACCCTCCGCACGGTTCCATGGTGGCACCGCCGCGTCGGGTTGGCCAGGCCGATGGCTCGTCGGCCGTCGTTGCCGGGGACGGCCGGGCCCGCTACGGTCCGAGGAGCGTCGGAGGGGGTGCCGTTGAACAAGGCCGACCTGGTGGCGGAGGTGGCACGGCGGACGGGGGGGAGCCGCGCGGAGGTGGCGGACGTGGTGGACGCGGTCCTGGACGTGATCCGGGAGACCGTGGTCCGGGGGGAGCGGGTCACGCTCTCCGGGTTCGGCAGCTTCCAGCGGCGGCGGAGGAACCGACGCCTGGCCCGGAACCCACGTCGCCCCGAGGTGGAGGTCGTCGTGCCGCCCCGCGACGTCCCCTCGTTCCTCCCCGGGAAGGCCTTCCGGGAGCAGGTCCTCGCCACCCGGCGCCGGCGGGCCGGGCGCTGACGGGCCTCAGTCGATCGTCACGATCCGGAGGGTGCGGGCCACCTTCTTCCCTCCCTCCTCCGCCAGGTCGAACTTGACCCGCTGCCCGATCCGGAGGAACCGCAGCCCCGCGCCCTCCACCGAGAGGGGGTCGATGTGGACCTCGGTCCGGTCGTCCATCAGGAGCGTCCCGGTCCGGGTCTCCCCGTCGTAGTCCTTGATCGTCCCCTGCGGCATCCCGCTTCCCTCCCGGGCCCGGCTAGGCGCGGACCACCAGCCGCTCCGGCAGGCCGAGCTCCAGGCAGACCTGGCGGGCCCGGCCCGGCTTGCCGGCGCGGAGCAGCGTGAGGATATCGCCCGGGACGTCGAGGTCGAACGCGAGCTCCGGCCGCTCCACGATCGCCACCGGCAGGTCCCGGGCCCGCGCCTCCTCCCGGTGGCGGCGGAAGGAGCGGGCGCCGAAGCGAGCGGGGATGGCCCGGGGAGGCCGTCGGAGGAGCAGGTTCGTCCCCCGCCGGTCGGCGGCCGGGGCCAGCACCACGGAGCCGAGCGTCCGCAGGGCGGCGCCGAGCACCTGGGCCGTGACGAGCGGCGTGTCGGCGAGCAGCACGGCCAGGGCCTCACCGCCCGCTCCCTCGACCTCTTCCTCCACCTGCCGGACGGCCCCTCCGAGCGTGGGCTCCTCCTCGGGCACCGGACGGACCCGCCGGCGGGCCGCGATCTCGAGCACCGACCCGTCGGGGGAGACGACCCAGGTGTCCCAGCCGGGGACGGCGGTCGTCGCATCGAGCACGTCCTCCAGCATCGCGAGCGTGAGGGCCGCCCGCTCCAGCGGGGACAGGATGGGCGCCAGCCGGGTCTTGGCCTCCGACAGGTCCGTCACGGGCACCGCGATCACGCGCACGGAGCCAAGGGTATCCCAGGCCGGGTAACCTCCCGCCTGCCGGCGCGGTCGGAACGCCGGACGCTTCCGGAGGAGGGATGACGTGACGACGCTCGCCTACGCAGCCATCCCCGCCGCCCGGGGCTCCGCCCGGGTCGCCTGGCGGGTCGCGCTCGTCGTGGCCGGCAGCCTGCTCGTGGCGGCGCTGGCCCGGCTCGAGGTGCATCTGCCGTTCACACCGGTCCCCATCACGGGGCAGACCTTGGGCGTCCTCCTGGTGGGAGCGGCCCTGGGGCCCGGCCCCGGCGCCGCCGCGATGGGTCTGTACCTGCTGGAAGGGGCGGCCGGGCTTCCGTTCTTCGCCGGGGGGGAGGCTGGCTGGTCCCTGTTGCGGGCGGGGTCGGCCACCGGGGGCTACCTGTGGGGCTTCCTCCTGGCCGCCGCGCTGGTCGGCTGGCTCGCCCGCCGGGGGTGGGATCGGTCGTTCCGGACCGCGATCGGCGCCATGCTCCTCGGGGAGGTTGCGATCTACGCGGTGGGCGTGCCGTGGCTGGCGAACGCCCTCGGCGTCGGCCCGGGGCGGGCCCTGACCCTCGGCCTGTACCCGTTCGTGGTGGGCGACGTCCTGAAGATGCTGGCGGCCGGTGCCCTGCTCCCCGTCGCCTGGCGGCTGGTCGGGGAGCCGGGGCCCCGATCGCGCTAGGATCTGGGCGGCCGGCGGGGAGAGGAGGCGGCCGGGGTGGAACCGCTGTTCCCGGTGGCGAGGAGCCTCGTCCTTCCGCCGCTCAAGCTGTGGTTCAACTGGCGGTTCGAGGGGCTGGAGCACGTCCCGCCGGAGGGGCCGGTCCTGGTGGCCGGGAACCACCTCTCCTACGTCGACCAGTTCGCCCACGCCCACTTCCTGGTGAAGGCCGGCCGGCGGCCCCGGTTCCTGGCCAAGGCGGAGCTGTTCGAGGTCCCGTTGCTCGGGCCCGCGCTGCGGGGCCTGCGCCAGATCCCGGTCCGGCGGGGGAGCGGCGACCCCGCCCCGGTGGAGCGGGCGGTGGAGATGCTGCGGGCCGGGGAGTGCGTCGTCGTCTACCCGGAGGGCACGGTCACGAAGAACCCCGACTTCTCCCCGATGCGGGGGCGGACCGGCGTGGTCCGGATCGCCCTCGCCGCCGGCGTGGCCATCACCCCCGTGGCCACCTGGGGGGGCCAGGCCGTCTGGCAGAAGTCCGGGCCGGGGAGCCTGGCCTTCGGCCGACCGATCTGGGTGAAGGCCGGGCCGCCCATCGATCTCTCGCTCCACGAGAGCCGGCAGGACGATCAGGACGTCGTCCGCGAACTGACCGACCGGGTGATGGACGAGCTCGCCGTGCTCGTCGAGGATCTCCGCGCCGCGTACCCGAAGCGGTGGGCCCGCCTCCCGGTCGCGGGGTAGCCTGGGGGCCATGGGGGAGGGACGCGGGTTCACCACGCGAGCCATCCACGGCCAGCGGGTCCCGCCGATGGGGCAGGAGACGCCGAGCGTCCCGATCTTCCAGACCGCGACGTTCCGCTTCGCCACCTCCGAGGAGTACGCCGAGACGATCGCGTTCCGGCGCCCCGGCTACACCTACACGCGGGGGTACGGCAACCCGACGGTGGCCGCGTTCGAGCGGTCGATGGCCGAGCTCGAGGGGACCGAGGCGGCCTTCGCCTTCGCGTCGGGGATGGCCGCGATCCACACCGTGGTGACCGCCCTGGCCCGCTCCGGGGAGCGGGTGGTGGCCGCCCGGGAGCTGTACGGGGGCACGTACGAGCTCTTCACGCGGCTCCTCCCCCGCTACGGGATCGAGGTCACGCTGGTCGACGCCCACGACCCGGGGGCCGTGGCGGCCGCGCTCCCGGGAGCCCGGCTGTTCTACGTGGAGACGATCGCGAACCCCACGATGTCGGTGGCCGACCTGGAGGCCCTCGGCGTGGCCTGCCGGGAGGCGGGGGTGCCGGCCGTCGTCGACAACACGTTCGCCACGCCCTACCTGTGCCGGCCCGCGGCGTTCGGGTTCGAGTTCGTGGTCCACTCGGCCACGAAGTACGTGGGCGGGCACCTGGACCTGATCGCCGGGGTCGCGTGCACCTCCGAGGAGGGGCGACGGCTCCTCCGCGACGTCGTGATCGACACGGGGGGGACGATGGCGCCGTTCGAGGCCTGGCTCTGCCTGCGGGGGCTGAGCACCCTGGCCCTGCGGATGGAGCGCCACTCGGCGAGCGCCCTGGCGCTGGCCCGCTTCCTGGAGGCCCACCCGAAGGTCGAGCGCGTGCACTACGCCGGGCTCCCCGCGGACCCCCATCACGACGTGGCCCGCCGGATCCTTCCCCGGGGCTGCGGCGGGATGCTGGCCTTCGAGGTGGAGGGCGGCGTGGAGGCGGGCAAGCGCTTCTGCGACGCGGTGGAGCTGGCCTGGATCGCCGGGAGCCTGGGCGGGACCCACACCCTGGTGGGCCACGCCGCGTCCACCACGCACCGCCAGTACAGCCCGGAGGCGCGGCGGGCGGCCGGGATCGCGGACGGCCTGATCCGGGTCTCGGTGGGGCTGGAGGACGTGGAGGACATCGTGGAGGACTTCGAGCGGGCGCTGGAGAAGGCGTGACCGGACCCCGCCGGCGGATCGCGGTGCTCTTCGGGGGCCGCTCGGCCGAGCACGAGATCTCCTGCCTGTCGGCCCGCTCGGTGATCGCCGCGCTCGACCCCTCCCGGTACGAGGTGATCCCCATCGGGATCACGCGGGAGGGGACGTGGCGGATGCTCCCCGGGGGCCCGCCGGCCCTCCCGGCGGGGGGCGGGCTGCCCTCCGTGACCGATGCGGCCGGCGACGGGGTGGAGCTGGCGCGGGACCCCGGCGCGCCGGCGCTCGTGGCCGAGGACGGGTCGCGGGAGCCGGTGGACGTGGTGTTCCCGGTCCTGCACGGGCCGTTCGGGGAGGACGGGACCGTGCAGGGGATGCTGGAGCTGGCCGGCGTCCCCTACGTCGGCGCCGGCGTGCTGGCCTCGGCCGTGGGGATGGACAAGGCCGTCCAGAAGGTGCTGTTCCGGGAGGCCGGGCTCCGGGTGGCCCCCCACGTCGTCGTCCACGAGCGGGAGTGGGAGGAGGATCCCGAGGGCGTGGAGGCCCGTGCCGCGGACCTCGGCTACCCCGTGTTCACGAAGCCGGCCACGCTCGGGTCATCGGTCGGCGTGCGGAAGGTCCACCGGCCCGAGGATCTCCGGCCCGGGCTGGAGGAGGCGTTCCGGTTCGCCCGGAAGGCCCTCGTGGAGCGGAGCGTCGAGGGGGCCCGCGAGCTCGAGGTGGCGGTCCTGGGGAACGACGACCCCGTGGCCTCGATCGCCGGCGAGATCCGCCCCCGGGGGCACGAGTTCTACGACTACGAGGCGAAGTACCTCGACGAGCAGGGGGCCCAGCTGCTGATCCCCGCCCCCGTGCCGGCCTCGGTGATGGAGGAGGCCCAGCGGATCGCCGTGGCGGCCTTCCGGGCGATCGACGCGGCCGGGATGGCCCGGGTGGACCTGTTCCTCGTCGAGCCGGACGAGCTGCTCGTGAACGAGATCAACACGATCCCCGGCTTCACGGCGATCTCGATGTACCCGAAGCTGTGGGAGGCGTCGGGGGTCCCCTACCCCGAGCTCGTGGACCGCCTGGTGGAGCTGGCCGTGGAACGATCCCGGGCGGAGCGCAAGAAGGCCACCGAGGCGTCGGGGCCGCGGACCCCCTCCGGGGGGGAGCCGCCGTCTACAGGTGGACGACGGGGCAGGTGAGGGTGCGGGTGATCCCCTCGACCGACTGGATCTTCGCCACGACGAGCTTCCCCAGCTCGTCCACGTTCTTCGCCTCGGCCCGTACGATCACGTCGTAGGGTCCCGTCACGTCCTCGGCCTCGGTGACCCCCTTGATGTCGCGGACCTCCTTCGCGACCTGCGCGGCCTTGCCCACCTCGGTCTGGATCAGGATGTACGCCTGGACCACGGCCACCTCCCTCCGCTCCCGCGGTGGCCATGCTAGTCGGGCGCCGTCGGGGGCCGCAAACGAGCGGCGCGGTGGCCCTGGATCGCGCGTTGTCCGCGCGGGGAACTTCCGATGGGGTTCGCCGCTCCCCATCATGGCGGGACATGTCGTCGGAAGGCCGGGCCGAGCAGCCCCCGCCCCGGGTCCTGGTGGTCGAGGACGACGCCCCGGCCCGCGAGGCCCTCGTCGAGCTGCTCGGGGTGGTGGGCTTCGAGGTGGTGGGGGAGGTCGAGGACGGGGCCCACGTGGAGGAGGCCGTGGCCCGGCTGCGGCCCGACGTCGTGCTGCTCGATGCGAAGATCCCCACGGTGCCCGGCGTGGAGGTCACCCGCAGGATCGTGCGAGGCTCGAGCGGGGCCCACGTCGTGTTCCTCTCCGCCTACGACGACGACCGGCTCCGCGCCGAGGCACTGGCGGCGGGGGCCGTGGCCTACCTGGTGAAGGGCTGCCCGCCGGAGGAGATCGAGGAGGCCATCCTCCGAGCCGCCGGCCGGGACGTCCCCCCCGGCTGACCCGCCGGGCGCCCGGCCCGCCGCCCGCGGCGTAGGCTGGCGGGGAGGCCGAGCCCGAGGAGGGGTGGTGATCTTCGCCGACCGGGTGGAGGCGGGGGAGCGCCTGGCCGTCGCCCTGTCCCGGTTCAAGGGCGCCGACGCCGTCGTCCTGGCCATCCCCCGGGGAGGCGTGATCGTGGGCGAGGCCGTGGCCCGGGCCCTGGGGCTCCCCCTCGACGTGGTCGTCCCCCGCAAGATCGGCGCCCCGGGGAACCCGGAGCTCGGGCTGGGCGCGATCGCCCCCGGCGTGCGGGTGCTCGACCGGTGGCTGATCGAGCGGCTCGGCGTGAGCCAGGGGTACCTGGATCGGGAGATCGAGGCCCAGGAGCGGGAGATCGACCGCCGGGAGCGCGCCTACCGGGCCGGGCGCCCGCCGGTCGACGTCGCGGGACGGGGGGCCATCGTGGTGGACGACGGGGTGGCCACGGGGGGCACGGCGGTGGCCGCGCTCCGGTGGGCCCGGGCCGCGGGCGCGTCCCCGGTGGTCCTCGCGGTGCCGGTGGCCCCGCCCGCGTCCGTGGAGCGGCTCGCCGAGGAGTCGGACGAGGTCGTGGTCCTGGCCACGCCCGAACCGTTCTTCGCCGTCGGCGAGTGGTACCGGCGCTTCGACCAGACCACCGACGAGGAGGTCGTCGCCGCGCTGGCCCGCGCGGCCCGGGAGGTGGGGGGATGACCGCGATCGAGCTCGTCGTGGCGGGGTTCCTGGCCATCCTCGGGCTCCGGTCCCTGTGGCGGTGGGCCCGCC
>DATLZP010000125.1:0-3556 GCA_035573935.1 Actinomycetota bacterium | reverse complement strand
GAGGCCCGCGTCCTGCTCCTCGAGTCGGGGCGGATCGTGCGCCAGGGCCGGGTGGCCGAGCTCCTGGCCGATCCCGCGGTGATGACCACGTACCTGGGGGCGTAGGGGGGAGCCGTGTCGTCGCTGATCCAGGCCATCGTGAGCGGCCTCGTCACCGGGTCGATCTACGCGCTGATGACGGTGGGACTCACGCTGATCTACGGCACCCTCCGGACGCTGAACATGGCCCACGGCGCGCTCCTGATGATCGGGGGATACGTGGCCTGGCTGGGTCTCCAGCTGGCCGGGATCCCGCCCGCCGCCGGGCTGCTGCTGGCGATGGGGGCCACGTTCCTGATCGGGATGGCGATCGAGCGGGTGAGCGTCCGCCCCCTGATCGGGAAGCCGGGGTTCGACTTCGAGATGACCGCGTTCATCTCCACGTTCGCGGTGACGGTGGTCCTGCAGAACGCCGCCCTCCTCGTCTTCGGAGCCAGGAACAAGGCGCTCCCCCCGCTCGTGGGTGGGAGGCTCGAGCTGGTGGCAGGGGTGAGCGTGACCCGCCACTCGGTGCTCATGGCGATCGTCGCCCTCGCCCTCCTCGCCGGGCTCCAGGCCTTCCTCACCAGGACCCGCTACGGCCTGGCCATCCGGGCCGTGGCCCAGCAGCTCGACGCCGCCCGGTTGATGGGCGTGCCGGCCGACCGGGTCTACTCGCTCACGATGGGGGTGGCCTCGGCGCTCGCCGGGATCGCCGGCGTGCTCCTGGCCTCGGTGTTCTTCGTCTCGCCGAACTCCGGGGACCTGCCGCTCCTCAAGGGGCTGATCGTGGCGATCTTCGGAGGGCTGGGGAGCGTGCGGGGGACGGTCCTCGCCGCCTTCCTGATCGGGCTGCTCGAGGCGCTGGTCTCCCTGTACCTCGGCGTGAAGTGGTCGCTGCCGGTCCTGTTCCTGTTCATCATGGCCGTCCTCCTGGTCCGTCCGTCGGGCCTGCTGGGCAAGCCGGAGGAGGCGCGGCTGTGAGCGCGGCGGTGGACATCCCGCGCCTCCTGGGGTGGCGCCGTCCGGCGCCGTGGGCGCTGGCCGCGCTGCTCGCGGTCCTGGCCGCGCTCCCGCTCGTGTGGCGGAACCAGTACGTGATCGAGCTGGCGATCACCACGCTGATCTGGGCCACGCTGAACCAGAGCTGGAACCTCCAGCTCGGGGTGGGCGGCGTGTGGAACTTCGCGCAGCTCGCGATCTTCGCGGTGGGGGGGTACGCGGCGGCCATCCTCACCCTGCGGGCGGGGCTCGACCCCTGGCTCTCGCTCCCCGTCGGCGGCCTGGCCGCCGCGGGGGTCGCCGTGCTGATCGGGATCCCCACGCTCCGCCTGCGCGGGATCTACGCCGCGCTCCTCACGTTCTCCTTCGGGGAGGTGATCCGGCTGCTCGTGATCTCCGACGAGAGCGGGCTCACCGGAGGCACGTTCGGCCTGTCCGGGGTCCCGGGGCTGGGGTTCGAGCGCCTCGACCCCGTCGCCGCTCAGCGGGCGTACTACTGGGCGGCCCTCGCCCTGACCGTCCTCACCGCGGTCGGCGTGGCCGCCTTCATCCGCTCGCCGCTCGGCCTGGCGCTCACCGCGCTGCGCGACGCGCCCGGGTACGCGGCCGCCCGTGGAGTGAGCCCCCTCCGGATGCAGGTCGTCACGTTCGCCTGGTCGGCCTTCATCGCCGGCGTGGCCGGAGCCTTCTACGCGCAGTACTTCCACGTGATCTCGCCCAGCGTGATGGGGCTCGCACCGATGAGCCTGTTCGTGGCCATGCTCGTGGTCGGCGGGCTGGGGACCTTCTCCGGGCCGCTCGTCGGCACGGTGCTGATCATGGTGGTCGGCGAGTGGCTCCGCGACACCGAGCAGCTCCGGCTGGTGATCGTCGGGGCCATCCTCCTCACGGTGGTCGTCCTGGCACCGCGGGGGCTGGTGCCGGCGGCCGCGGCCGGCTGGCGGCGGGCCTCGCGGTGGCTGGCCGAGGAGCCGGACGCGTCCGAGGCCCCGGGCGAGCGAGCCGGGGTGGGCGCGGGGAGCGATCCGGAGGGAGGGTGACATGTGGCCGGGAGGCGCACGGGGGGCCGTGGCGTTCACGTTCGACTTCGATGCCGAGGAGGTCTGGATCGGGGAGGACCCGCGGAACGCGGACCGGCCCGGTGTGCTGTCGCAGGGCACGTACGGGGCGAAGGTGGCGGTGCCCAGGGTGCTCGAGATCCTGGACCGGCACGGGGTCCGGGCCACCTTCTTCGTCCCCGGCCGCGTCGCCGAGCGCCACCCCGGGCGGGTGGAGGAGATCGTCGCCGCCGGCCACGAGCTCGCCCACCACGGCTACACGCACACCTCGCCCATCGCGCTCAGCCCCGAGCAGGAGGAGGAGGAGCTCCGCCGGGGCCTGGAGGTCCTGTCGGCCTTCGCCCCCGGGATCGTCGGCTACCGTTCGCCGTCGTGGGACCTGAGCCCCCACACGCTCGGCCTCCTCGAACGCCACGGCTTCCGGTATTCCTCGAACCTGATGGACGACATCCGGCCCTACCGACACGCGGAGCCGCCGATCGTCGAGGTCCCCGTGCAATGGATCCTGGACGACGCGCCGCACTTCTGGTTCGACCCCGCGACGTGGACGAAGAAGATCTCGACCACCGACGAGGTCCGGGCGATCTGGGAGGAGGAGTTCCTGGGCATCCGGGAGTGGGGCGGGGCCACCGTCTTCACGATGCACCCCCAGATCATCGGCCGCCCCGGGCGCTTGCGGTTCCTGGACCGGTTCCTGGGGTGGGTGAAGGACCAGGGCGACGTGTGGTTCGCCACCTGCGGCGAGCTCGCGGCCACGGTGCGATGAGGGCGATCGTGACCGGTGGGGCCCGGGGCCTGGGGGAGGCGATCGCGGCCCGGTTGGTCCGGGACGGGGGCGCCGTGGCCCTCCTCGACGTCTCGCCCACGGTCCGCCGGACCGCGGCCCACCTCGCGGAGCGCGGGCCCGGGGGCCCGGTGCTCGCGTTCGAGGTGGACGTCTCGGACGAGGCCGCGACGGAGGGGGCGGTGGCCGAGGCGGTCGCGCGGCTCGAGGGACTCGACCTGCTGGTGAACAACGCCGGGATCGGGGGCCCCCTGGCCCCGCTGGTCGACGCGCCCGTGTCCGCGCTCCGCCGGGTGCTCGAGGTGAACCTGCTGGGGGCGATGCTCGTGGCCCGGGCCTGCGCCCGGGAGATGGTGCGCCGGGGAGTGGGCGGCGCGATCGTGAACATCGGCTCGATCTACGGCCAGCAGGGCGTGGCCGAGGGGGCCGCGTACTGCGCCTCCAAGGGCGGGATCGCGCTCCTCACCCACAGCCTCGCGCTGGAGCTGGCGCCCCACGGGATCCGGGTGAACACGGTGGCCCCCGGCAACATGGCCACGGAGATGCACCGGGAGGACCTCCGGCACCGGGCCACCGCCCGGGGGACGACGCTCGAGGAGGAGGAGGCGCGGGTCCGGGCGACGATCCCGCTCGGACGCCACGGGACCGGGGAGGACGTGGCGGCGGCGGTCGCCTGGCTGGCGTCGGCCGAGGC
>DATLZP010000124.1:0-14584 GCA_035573935.1 Actinomycetota bacterium | reverse complement strand
GTGTTCGCGCTCCCCTCCGAGGACATGAAGGGCCGGATCATCGGCCGGGAGGGCCGGAACATCCGGGCCTTCGAGGCGGTCACCGGCGTGAACCTGATCATCGACGACACGCCGGAGTCCGTCGTGCTCTCCTCGTTCGACCCGGTCCGCCGGGAGACCGCCCGCCTGACCCTGGAGAAGCTCGTCTCCGACGGCCGGATCCATCCGGCCCGGATCGAGGAGACGCACGAGCGGGCCAAGCGGGAGATCGAGGAGCAGATCCGCCGGGCGGGGGAGGCGGCGGTGGCCGACGTCGGCATCACCGACATGCACCCCGAGCTGATCAAGCTCCTGGGGCGACTGCAGTACCGGACGAGCTACGGCCAGAACGTGCTGAAGCACCTGGTCGAGACGGCACACATCGCGGCGGCCCTCTCCGCGGAGCTGGGGATCGACCCGGCGGTCCCGAAGCGGGGCGCGCTCCTGCACGACATCGGCAAGGCCGTGACCCACGAGGTCGAGGGATCGCACGCCATCATCGGGGCCGAGATCGCCCGACGGCTGAAGGAGCGGCCGGAGGTCGTGCACTGCATCGAGTCGCACCACGGCGAGGTCGAGCAGCGCACGATCGAGGCCGTGATCGCTCAGGTCGCCGACCAGATCTCGGGCGGGCGGCCGGGGGCCCGGCGGGAGTCCCTCGAGACCTACGTGCGGCGCCTGGAGCGGCTGGAGCAGATCTGCGACAGCTTCCCCGGCGTGGAGAAGACGTTCGCCATGCAGGCCGGGCGCGAGGTCCGGGTCATCGTGCGGCCGGAGGACGTGGACGACCTCCAGGCCCAGGTCATGGCCCGCGACATCGCGAAGCAGGTGGAGGAGGAGCTCCAGTACCCGGGGCAGATCAAGATCACGGTGGTGCGGGAGACCCGGGCCGTGGAGTACGCCCGCTGAGGGCGGGCCGGGCCCGGCGGTACCCTGACGGGCGATGGAACGGCGCTACCTGATCCGGACCTTCGGCTGCCAGATGAACGAGCACGACTCGGAGCGGATCGCCGGGCTGCTCGAGTCGGACGGCTACCTGCGGGCGACCGATCCCTCCGAGGCGCAGGTCGTCGTGTTCAACACCTGCGCCATCCGGGAGAACGCCGACAACCGCCTGTACGGGAACCTCGGCCACCTCCGCCCGCTCAAGGAGCGGAACCCCGGCCTGCGGATCGTGGTGGCCGGCTGCCTGGCCCAGAAGGACGGGGGCCGGATCCGGGAGCGGGCCCCGTGGGTGGACGTGGTCGTCGGCACCCACGCCCTGCCGGCGCTCCTGGAGCTGCTCCGGCGGGCCGAGCGGGAGGGCCCCCAGATGGACGTCCGGGAGTACACGGAGGTCTTCCCCAGCGCCCTCCCCGCCCGCCGGGAGGTCCGCCACCACGCCTGGGTCCAGGTCGCGGTGGGCTGCGACAACGCCTGCACGTTCTGCATCGTGCCGCTGGTCCGGGGCCCCCAGCGCTCCCGGCCCCTGGGCGACATCCTGGCGGAGGTGCAGGGCCTGGTCCGGCGAGGGGTGGTCGAGGTGACGCTCCTCGGGCAGAACGTGAACACCTACGGGCGGGACCTCACCGTGCCGGGCTCCTCCCGCCGGCCGCTGTTCGCCGACCTCCTCCGGGCCCTGGAGGGGGTGGAGGGGCTCCGCCGGGTCCGGTTCACGAGCCCGCACCCCCACGACTTCACGCCCGACGTGATCCGGGCCATGGCCGAGGGGCGGAAGGTCTGCGAGCACATCCACTTCCCGCTCCAGTCGGGGTCGGACCGGATCCTCCGGCTGATGCGGCGGAGCTACCGGAGCGCCCGGTACCTGGAGTGGCTGCGGCGGATCCGCCAGGCGGTCCCGGGCATCTCGGTCACCACCGACGTCATCGTGGGCTTCCCCGGCGAGACGGAGGAGGACTTCCGGGCCACGCTGGAGGTGGTCCGGGAGGCGCGCTTCGACGCCGCCTACATGTTCCAGTACTCGCCGCGGCCGGGGACGGTCGCCGCCGGGATGCCGGACCGCGTCCCGAAGGAGGTCGTCCAGGAACGGTTCGACCGGCTCGTCGCCCTCCAGGAGCGGATCACGCTGGAGCGGAACCTGGAGCAGGTCGGCCGGACGTTCGAGGTCCTGATCGAGGGGGAGGGCCGGAGGGGCCGGGCCCAGGGACGGACCCGCACGAACCGCATCGTGCACGTCGACGGCGCGTTCCCCCCCGGCACGTTCCTCACGGCCCGGATCACCCGGGCGGGGCGTCACCACCTGGTCGGCGAGGTCGTGGCGGTGGAGGAGCGGACGCCGGCGCCGGCCCCGGCCGCGGTGGGATAGGGCCGTGCGCGGCACGGCGAGCCTCCCCGCCCGGCGCGCCGCCCCCGCCCCCCGGCCCGGGACGGCGGCCGGCCTCGGTCCCCCCCTGGCGCTGGTGGGTCCCACCGCGGTGGGCAAGAGCGAGGCCGCGGTCCTGCTGGCCGAGGGGGTGGGGGCGGAGGTCGTCTCGGTGGACTCCACGACCGTCTACCGCGGGATGGACGTGGGGACGGCCAAGCCCCCGCCCCCGCTCCGGGCCCGGGTCCCGCACCACCTCCTCGACGTGGCGGATCCGGAGGAGGCCTTCACCGTGGCCCGCTACCAGCGCCTGGCCCGGGAGGCGGTGGCGGCGATCCGGTCCCGGGGCCGACGGGCCCTCCTGGTGGGGGGCTCCGGCCTGTACTTCCGGGCCGTGGTGGACGACCTCGTCTTCCCGCCCACCGACCCGGCGACCCGGGAGGCGCTGGAGCGCCGGGCGGAGGCGGTCGGCCCCCTCCGGCTGTACGAGCGGCTGCGGGACCTCGACCCGGAGGCCGCGGCGAAGATCGAGCCGGGGAACGTGCGTCGGACGATCCGCGCCCTGGAGGTCCTGGAGGTCACGGGCCGGCCGTTCTCGACGTTCGCCCGGGCCTGGGACCGGTACCCCCCGGGACGGGTCCGGGCCGCGGGCGTGACGATGCCCCGGGCCCTGCTGTACCGGCGGATCGAGGAGCGGGCCTGGGCCCAGGTCCGGGGCGGGCTCCTCTCAGAGGTCCGGGGGCTCGTGGAGCGGGGCCTGGGGCGCTGGCTCACCGCGAGCCAGGCCATCGGGTACGCTGAGCTGGCGCGCCACGTGGCCGGGCAGCTCTCGCTGGAGGAAGCCGTCGCGGCGACCGTGCGGAGGACGAAGGCCCTGGCCCGCCGCCAGCTGGCCTGGTTCCGTCGGGACCCCAGGATCCGGTGGTTCGAGGCCGGGGAGGAGGGCGCGCCGGCCCTGGTGGAGGAGATCCGGAGGTACCTGCTCGGTGCGGAGGGATGAGCCGCTGCGGTTCTGGAAGTACCACGGCACGGGGAACGACTTCGTGCTGCTCGAGGACCCCGACGACGAGCGTCCCCTCGACGCCGGGCTGGTGGCGGCGATCTGCGATCGCCGGTTCGGGGTGGGGGCCGACGGCCTGATCCGGGTGGTCCGGGACCCGGAGGCGGACTTCTTCATGGACTACCGCAACGCCGACGGGAGCCCGGCCGAGATGTGCGGGAACGGGATCCGCTGCCTGGCGGCCCTGGTCCACGACCGCCGCCTCAGCCCCCGCACCGAGCTCGCGGTGATGACCCGGGGCGGCCTCCGCCACGTCCGGCTGCACCTCCGGGAGGGGGCGGTGGCGGCCGTGACCGTGGACATGGGCCGGCCGGCTTTCGCCCGGGCCCAGGTCCCCATGACGGGGCCCCCGGACGAGCCGTTCCTGGAGCAGGGGGTGGAGGCGGCCGGGGCCGCCTTCCGGGGGTCCGCGGTCTCGATGGGGAACCCCCACCTCGTGCTGTTCGTGGACCGGGATCCGGGGTCGGTGGACGTGGCCCGGATCGGGCCGGCCCTGGAGACCTCGCCGCTGTTCCCGGAGCGGACGAACGTGGAGTTCGTCCGGGCCGTGGACGGCGCCCTCCAGGCCCGGGTGTGGGAGCGGGGGGTGGGGGAGACGATGGCCTGCGGTACCGGGGCCTGCGCCGCCCTGGTGGCGGCCTCCCGGGCCGGCCTGGTCGGCAGGCGGGCGGAGGTCCGCTTCCCCGGCGGGGCCCTGGAGGTGTCCTGGGAGGAGGACGACCGGGTCCTCCTCACCGGCCCGGCGGAGCGCGTGTTCGAGGGGACGATCGATGCGGCGTGGCTGGCGGCGCGGCGCGCCGCGGCCGGCGTGGGGTGAGAGGAGGGAACGAGGGACGATGCGGATCGCGGGACGGATCGAGGCGCTGCCCCCGTACCTGTTCGCCGCGCTCGACGAGAAGCTCGACGCGAAGCGGGCGGTGGGCGTGGACGTGATCTCGCTCGGGGTGGGCGACCCCGATCGGCCGACGCCGCCCCACATCGTGGCGGCGATGAAGGAGGCCGTGGAGGACCCGGCGACCCACCGGTACCCCTCGTACTACGGCACGATCGAGTTCCGGACCGCGGTGGCCGACTGGTACCGCCGGCGGTTCGGGGTGGAGCTCGATCCGGCGACCGAGGTCCTCGCGCTCCTGGGATCGAAGGAGGGGCTGGCCCACCTGCCGGTGGCGTTCATCGACCCCGGGGACGAGGCCCTCGTGGCCGACCCCGGCTACCCCGTGTACGGGACCGGCGTCACGCTCGCCGGGGGCACGCCGGTGTCCCTGCCGATGCCGGCGGAGCGCGGGTTCCTCCCCGCGTTCGAGGAGGCCCCCGTCACCGAGCGGACCCGCTACGTCGTGATCAACTTCCCCGGCAACCCCACCGCGGCCGTGGCCGACCTCGACCTGTTCGCGGGGGCCGTGGACTTCGCCCGCCGGCACGGGCTGCTGCTCGTGCACGACGCCGCGTACACGGAGATCACGTTCGACGGGTACGTGGCCCCGTCGGTCCTGCAGGTGCCGGGGGCCAAGGAGGTGGCCATCGAGTTCCACTCCCTCTCCAAGCACCACAACATGACGGGGTGGCGGATCGGCTTCTGCGTGGGGAACGCCGAGGCCATCCGGGCCCTGGCCACGGTGAAGACGAACGTGGACTCCGGGGCGTTCACCGCGATCCAGCGGGCGGCCGTGGCCGCCCTGACCGGCCCCGACGACCACGTGGAGGAGCTGCGGACGATCTACCAGCAGCGCCGCGACCTGGTCGTGGACACGTTCAACCAGCTCGGCTGGTCGCTCAAGCCGCCGCTCGGCTCGATCTACGTCTGGCTGCCGGTGCCGGACGGCCACACCTCCGTGAGCTTCGCCGACCTCCTGCTGGACGAGGCCGGGGTGTTCGTGGCGCCGGGGTCCGGCTACGGGGCGAACGGCGAGGGCTACGTGCGCCTCTCGCTCACCGTGCCCGACGACCGGCTGGCCGAGGCGATGGCCCGGATCGCGCAGGCCCTGGGGGGTCGGTGAGCGAGCGGCGCGGTGAGCGGCGGGCCCGGGCGATCCTGGAGTCCCCCCTCTCCGCGACCTGGCGGCCGAGGGTCCCCGAGCGGGCCGTCCTGGTCGGCGTGGGGCCGGGGATCGAGGAGGGGGACCTCGACGAGCTCGCCGCGCTGGCCGACACGGCGGGGGCGGAGGCCGTGGCCCGGGTGGTCCAGAGCCGGGGCGTCCCCGATGCCGCCACCTTCGTCGGGAAGGGCAAGCTGGAGGAGGTCCACCGGGCGGTCCACGCCACCGGCGCGCAGATGGTGATCCTGGACGACGAGCTGACGCCGGGCCAGCTCCGGAGGCTCGAGGAGCGACTGGGCGTGAAGGTCGTGGACCGCACCGCGCTGATCCTCGACATCTTCGCCCTCCACGCCCGTTCCCGGGAGGGACGGGCCCAGGTGGAGCTGGCCCAGCTGAATTACCTCCTCCCCCGGCTCCGGGGATGGGGAGAGGCGATGTCCCGCCTGGGCGGCGGGATCGGCACGCGGGGCCCGGGCGAGACGAAGCTGGAGGTGGATCGGCAGCACATCCGGCGCCGGATCGCCAAGCTCCGCCGGGACCTCCGGGAGCTGGCCCGCACCCGCGACCTGAAGCGGGCCCGGCGGGAGCGGGCCGGCCTGCCGCAGGTGGCCATCGTCGGCTACACGAACGCGGGGAAATCCACGCTGATGCGGGCGCTGACGCGGGCCGACGTGCTGGTGGCCGATCAGCTATTCGCCACCCTGGACCCCACCGTCCGGCGGATCGCGCTCCCCGGGGGTCGGAAGGCCACGATCTCCGACACCGTGGGGTTCGTGGAGAAGCTCCCCCACGACCTGGTGGAGGCGTTCCGTTCCACCCTCGAGGAGGTGACCCTCGCCTCGCTGGTGCTCCACGTGGCGGACGCCGCGGCGCCCGCCCTGGACGCCCAGATCCGCGCGGTGCAGGAGGTCTTGGGGGAGATCGGGGCCGGGGAGATCCCCACCGTGCTCGCCCTGAACAAGGTGGATCTGCTCTCGGAGGTGGAGCGGGCCAGGATGGCCCGCCGGCACCCGGGCGGGGTGCCCATCTCCGCGCGGACCGGCGAGGGGCTGGAGGAGCTCCTGGGGGCGGTGGCCGCGGCCCTCCCGGCGCCGTCCGCCGAGGTCACCCTGCGCGTGCCCTTCGAACGGGGGGACGCGCTGGCGGAGCTGTACCGGCGGGGCCAGGTGCTCTCGATCCGGCAGACAGAGGAGGGGACGCTGGTGCGGGCCAGGCTGGAGGAGCGGGAGCTGGCCCGGTTCCGGGAGCTGGTCGCGGAGCCGGTGGCGGCGGCGGGCGCTGCCCGGCGGCGCTAGACGCGGGGGGCGCCGAGCCGCCAGAGCTCGGGGTCGGCCCAGGCCCCCACGATCACCGTGTCGGGGTCCTGGCCCCGCTCCGCGGCCGCCCGGAGCGCCAGCATCTGCAGGCGGACCGTGAGCGGGATCTGCGCCAGCACCGGGGGGAGGTCGGCCGGCTCCTCGACCCGCGAAACCGGGATGCCCTCCGCCTCGGCCGCCCGGCCCACGGCGGCCAGCAACCCGTCGGGGTCCCCGGGCGGCTCGAGGAGCACGAGCCGGTCGGTCCGTCCCAGCGGCACGGCGGTCCCGTGGAGGAGGTACTCCACGTCGTAGCCCTCGGCCAGCATCCGGGCCCCCTCCCGGAGCTTGAGGGCCCCCTCCCGGGCGGTCACGGCGGCCGGGCCGGCCCCCGCCAGCACGAGGAGCCGCTCGGGGAGCGGGATGGCGTCGGTCCCGGGCGACCCGATGGCCCTCTCCACGGCCTCCGGGATCCTCCCCAGGGCTTCCTCCGTGATCGTGGGCGCGCCCATCTCGGCGGCGATCCGGGCCAGGACCAGGAGGGCCGCGGTGTAGCTCAGGGTGTAGGTCTCGGCGGGGTCGCGCTCCACGGTCTCCACCGCGTCCGCCAGGCCGGTGCCCCGCCGCGTGATCGACACCACCCCCAGGCCCGCCTGGAACGCGAGGGCCCGGGCGGCCAGGGCGAAGGCGGTCTCCGCGGTGTGGGTGACGACGACGATGCCGTCCTGGGGCCCGACCACCGGGGCGAAGTCCACGAACTGCATCGCCGGGACGGCCTGGGCGGCCCGCCCGGCGTCGTTCAGCATCGTCGCCCCGAGCTCGGCCGCGTGCTGGCTGGACCCCGTGCCGACGAGCCAGATCCTGCGGGCCCGGTGTAGGCCCTCCACGGCGTGGTGGATCGGGACGTGGAGGAGCCGGGCCAGCTCGTCCGGCTGCGAGCGGATGGCCCGCTCCAGCGCCGTCGTCCCCACGCCTCCTCCCGCCCCCACGTCGCCGCGGAGCTTAGAGCCTCCGGCCGGCGGGCACCAGCCGGCCGGGCTCGAGCCCGCCCGGGCGGGTCAGAGCTTGCGGAGGACGGCCACGACCTTCCCCACGATCCGGCCGTCGGGCGGGAGCTCGAAGGGCTCCATGGCCGGGTTCTCCGGGACGAGCAGGATCCGGGCCCCGTCGCGTCGGAGCCGCTTCACGGTCGCCTCGTCCTCCGCCGGTCCCGGGAGCAGCGCGGCCACGATGTCGCCGTCCTCCGCCACGTCCTGGCGGCGGACCACGACCACGTCGCCGTGGAGGATCCCCGCCCCCACCATGGAGTCGCCGATCACGCGGAGGGCGAAGTGGTCCACGCCGTCGGCGAACCCGACCGGCACCGTGAGGTACTCCTCGACGTGTTCGGCCGCGAGGACCGGGGCGCCGGCGGCGATCCGACCCAGCAGGGGGACGACGGTCCCGTCGGGACGGGCCTCGGGGGAGGCCAGGGCGACGGCCCGGGGCTTCGCCGGGTCGCGCCGGAGGAGGCCCAGCCGCTCCAGGTTGGCCAGCTGGCTGTGGACCGACGACGAGGAGGTCAGGCCGACCGCCTCCCCGATCTCGCGCACCGTGGGCGGGTAGCCCCGCTCCCGCACCGTCTGCCGGATGAAGTCCAGGATCCTTCGCTGCCTGGCCGTGAGTCGGTCTGCCATCGGTCCCTCCTTCCCCGGGGTGGACGGTAGCAGCTCCGGGGCACGGTTTCAAACATACGTTCGCTCCTTGACGACGAACGCGTGTTCGGGCATCATCTGGGCATGGGTCGAACACGCGTTCGCGTCCGGCGGCTGGCGGTGGCGGTGGCCGTCTGCCTGGTGGCGGTCCCCGCCGGGCGGGCCGTGGGGGGAGAGGGTCCCCCGCCGGCCCGGGCCTACGTGGTGCGGGCCGGGGACACGGTGTGGGGGATCGCCGCGACGCTCGCCGGCCCGGGCCGGGACCCCAGGCCCCTCGTGGACGAGATCCTCCGCCGGAACCACCTCGTCGACGCGGCGATCGTCCCCGGACAGGTGCTCGAGATCCCGGCGGCTTGACGGCCCCACACCTTGCTCGTACCGTGCGCCAGGCCACTACATGTTGTGGCGCGGCGGATGAAGTGCCCCTGGTGCGATCACGAGGAGGACCGGGTGGTCGACTCCCGCCCCACGGAGGGCGGGGCGGCCATCCGGCGGCGGCGCGAGTGCCTGCGGTGCGGCCGGCGGTTCACGACGTTCGAGCGGGTGGAGGAGCTCGGGCTGGTGGTGATCAAGCGGGACGGCTCCAAGGAGCCGTTCGAGCGAGCGAAGGTGGTGGGCGGGATGCGCAAGGCGATCAAGAACCGCCCGGTGACCGAGGAGCAGCTGGAGCGGATCGCCGAACGGGTGGAGGAGCGGCTCCGGCGCAAGGGGCCGGAGGTCACCTCGCAGCAGGTCGGCCTGGAGGTCCTGGCGCAGCTGGGGAAGGTGGACCAGGTGGCCTACATGCGCTTCGCGAGCGTCTACAAGGACTTCCAGGAGCTCACGGACTTCGAGCGGGAGCTCGGGCTCCTGCTGCAGAAGCGGGAGCCGGCCAAGCCCCGGGGGACCTGAGGGAGGCCGGACCGGAGGAGCCCGGGGGTGGGCGGGGGGACGCGCGCGGTGCCCCAACCCCTGCCGGTCATGCCGGCCCCAACCACGATATCTTGTGGGTGGAAGGAAAAGCGACCACATCATCTTGACGATCGGGCTTCCCCGTGGCAGGATCCGACCGGTGTAATCACACCGCTGTAACGGTCGGGGTGCGGGAAAGGGGGCAGCTGCGGTGGCGACGAAGGAACGGGACGTCGAGGTCGTCCGGGCGGGCCTGACGTTCAGGCGGTTCTTCACGAAGGAGGGGGTCCACCCCTTCGACGAGGTGGAGTGGGAGATCCGCGACGCGGTGATCCCGAACGTCAAGGAGGGCGGCAACGCCTTCGAGCAGCGCGGCGTGGAGTTCCCCAGGTCCTGGTCCCAGAACGCCACGAACATCGTCGCCCAGAAGTACTTCCGCGGCCCCCTGGGCACCCCCCAGCGCGAATCGACCGTCCGGCAGCTGATCTCCCGGGTCGTGGACACGATCCGGGGCTGGGGGGAGAAGGACGGCTACTTCGCGAGCCCGAAGGACGGGCGGGTGTTCGCCGAGGAGCTCACCCACCTCCTCGTCCACCAGAAGGCGGCCTTCAACTCGCCGGTCTGGTTCAACGTGGGCGTGGCCGACACGCCGCAGCAGTGCTCGGCGTGCTTCATCCTCTCCGTCGAGGACACGATGACCTCCATCCTCAACTGGTACGTGGAGGAGGGGATCATCTTCAAGGGCGGCTCCGGCTCCGGGATCAACCTGTCGAAGATCCGGAGCTCGAAGGAGCCCCTGGCCGGCGGCGGGACCGCCTCCGGGCCGGTCTCGTTCATGCGGGGAGCCGACGCCTCGGCCGGGACGATCAAGTCCGGGGGGAAGACCCGGCGGGCGGCCAAGATGGTGATCCTGAACGTGGACCACCCCGACGTCCGGGACTTCATCTGGTGCAAGGCCCTCGAGGAGCGGAAGGCCCGGGTGCTCCGCGACGCCGGGTTCGACATGGACCTGGACGGGCGGGACAGCTACTCGATCCAGTACCAGAACGCGAACAACTCCGTGCGGGTGACCGACGAGTTCATGCAGGCCTACCTGGAGGACCGGGACTGGAAGCTGAAGGCGGTCCTCACGGGGGAGACGATCGAGACCGTCCGGGCCCGGGAGCTGATGCGCGAGATCGCCCAGGCCGCCTGGGAGTGCGCCGACCCCGGGATGCAGTACGACACCACGATCAACGAGTGGCACACCTGCCCGGCGTCGGGCCGGATCAACGCCTCGAACCCGTGCTTCACCGGGGATTCGCGGGTCCACACGGACAAGGGGCTGATCAGGTTCGAGGATCTGGTCCGAAGGGTCGTGGACGGTGAGTCCTTCGAGGTCTACACGCACGACATCACGAACCCCGAGGCGCCACAGGACCGGGTCAGGCTCTCCCGGCCGACGCAGTTCATGGTGACCGGCGTGAACGAGGTCGTGCGGTTGCGCTTCTCGGACGGCCGGGAGCTCCGGTGCACGCCGAACCACCGGATCTGGACGGCGAACCGGGGCTACGTGCGGGCGGAGGAGCTCACGGGGGAGGACGAGGTGCCGTTCCTCGACCACCCCACCCCGGCGACGCTCGCCGACCACCGGCTTCCCGTGCCCACCGACTGGCGGCACTACGCCGTCCGGGGCGACTGGTCCAGGCAGCTGGCACTGCCGGAGAAGTGGGACGAGGAGCTCGCCCACTACCTCGGCTGGCTGGTCGGCGACGGCTCGATCTCCGGTGACGTCGTCACGACCGTGTACGGGTCGCCGGAGGACCGGGACGAGATCCTCCCCCGGCACCTCGAGCTCCTCACCCGGATCAACGGGGGGCGCGCCCCGAAGCCGAGCCTCCAGGCGAACGGGACGGTGCAGCTGCGCCTCACGCGGCGACCGCTGGCCCGGTTCTTCGAGGCGCTCGGCGTGAAGCCGGGACGGGCGGCGGACAAGGAGGTGCCCTGGAGCGTCTTCGAGGCGCCCGAGGACATCCAGCGGGCGTTCCTCCGCGGACTGTTCGACGCCGACGGGTGCGTGGTCGACCTGACGAACGGCACGAGGTACGTGGGTCTCGGGAGCAAGTCCAGGGAGCTCCTGCGCGGCGTGCAGATGCTCCTATCGACTCTCGGCATCGCGAGCAGGATCTACGACGTGACTGGAAGCAGGGACCGTGTGTTCACGCACACACGGAGGGATGGCACGAGCGTTGTGTACAGGAGCCGCGGCCGGAGCTACGACCTTCGGGTGTTCGGTGAATCGATCCCTCTATACCTCGGGTTGGTCGGCTTCAGGCTCTCCCGGAAAGAGATGGCGCTCGCCAGGCTGATCCAAGACCATGGGGGGTACCGGTCGCGCCGGGGTGTGCGGCTGGTGGAGAGGAGCGCCGCTGGGTTCGAGCTCACCTACAACCTGACTGAACCCATCAACCACTCGTACATCGTTGATGGCGTCGTCGTTGCCAACTGCAGTGAGTACATGCACCTCGATAACAGCGCGTGCAACCTCGCCTCGCTCAACCTGATGAAGTTCCTCGACGAGGAGGGGAACTTCGACGTCGCGGCCTTCAAGCACGCGGTGGAGGTCGTGTTCACGGCCCAGGAGATCATCGTCGGGAACTCCGACTACCCGACCGAGGCCATCGGCCGCAACGCTAAGGCCTTCCGCCAGCTGGGGCTGGGCTACGCGAACCTCGGCGCCCTCCTCATGGCCCGGGGCCTGCCGTACGACTCCGACGCCGGGCGGGCCTGGGCCGGCGCCATCACCGCGCTCATGACGGGGTGGGCCTACCGGACCAGCGCCCGGATCTCCGAGGTCACGGGGCCGTTCGCCGGGTTCCCCCCGAACCGGGACGCGATGCTCCGCGTGATGCGCAAGCACCGGGCGGCGGCCGACGAGATCGACCCCGAGGGGGTGCCGGAGGCCCTCCTGTCCGCGGCCAAGCAGGCCTGGGACGAGGCCATCGCGCTCGGGGAGCAGCACGGGTACCGCAACGCGCAGGCCACGGTCCTCGCCCCCACCGGCACGATCGGCCTGATGATGGACTGCGACACGACCGGGATCGAGCCGGACCTGGCCCTGGTGAAGACGAAGAAGCTCGTGGGCGGGGGGACGATGCAGATCGTGAACCAGACCGTCCCCCGGGCCCTGGAGCGGCTCGGCTACACGCGCCCGCAGATCGAGGACGTGGTGGCCTACATCATGGAGCACAACTCCGTGGTCGGCGCCCCGCACCTCCGGGAGGAGCACTACCCGGTGTTCGACACCTCGATGGGCGACCGGGCCATCCACTACATGGGGCACGTCCGGATGATGGCCGCGGTCCAGCCGTTCATCAGCGGGGCCATCTCCAAGACCGTGAACATGCCGGAGCACGTCACGGTGGAGGAGGTGGAGCAGCTGTTCGTGGAGGGCTGGCGCCTCGGGCTGAAGGCCGTCGCCATCTACCGAGACAACTGCAAGGTCGCGCAGCCCCTCTCCGCGGACAAGCGGAAGGCGGAGGCGGCCCCCGCACCGGCCGAAGCCCCGCAGCCGGTCCGGAAGCGGCTGCCGCGGTCCCGCCCCTCCCGCACCGTCTCGTTCTCGGTGGGGGAGGCGGAGGGCTACATCACGGCCGGCGAGTACCCGGACGACGGGATCGGGGAGATCTTCCTCAAGGTCTCGAAGCAGGGGTCCACGCTGTCCGGGGTGATGGATGCCTTCGCCATCGCGGTCTCGTTGGGGCTGCAGTACGGCGTGCCGCTCGAGGCCTTCGTCTCGAAGTTCATCAACATGAAGTTCGAGCCGAGCGGCATGACGAACGATCCCGACGTCCGGTTCGCCAGCTCGCTCGTGGACTACGTGTTCCGCCGGCTGGCCCTGGACTACCTGCCGAAGGAGAAGCGGGAGTCGCTCGGGATCCGCACGGTCGAGGAGCGGAAGGAGATCGTGGCGAACGGCGGGTACGACGCCGGCCCGCCCACGGCGGAGCCGGCGGCCGGCGAGCCCCGGCCGGGGGAGGCATCGTCCGCCGAGCCCGGGCCGGTCGGGGGGACCGAGCCGGCCCGGCCCGGGGTCCAGGCCCTCGACGCCCCGCTCTGCTACGCGTGCGGGTCGAAGATGCAGCCCGCCGGGTCGTGCTACGTCTGCCCGGCCTGCGGCTCGACGAGCGGCTGCTCCTAGCGGACCGGGAGGAGGCGGGCCGGTCCTCCCCCCCGGCCCGCCTCCCGCGGGAGGTGCGGATGCCGACCGATCGCTGGCTGATCGCCCGGGACGAGCTGCGGGTGAAGGTCCCCCAGAGCGGGGAGGCCGAGGCCCGCCGGTTCTACGGCGAGGTGCTCGGCCTGGCGCCGGTGGAGGAGGGGGGCCAGCTGGCCTTCGACATCGAGGTCCCGTTCCGGCCGGTGGCGGAGCTCGCGGCGCTCGTCGTGGCGGACCTGGAGGGGTTCCTGGCCCGGTTGGCGGAGCACGGGGTCCGTCCGGCCGGCGGCGAGCAGCTCGCGTTCTTCGAGCGCGTGTACGTCCGCGACCCCTTCGGGAACGGCCTGGAGATCCTCGCCGAGCGATGACCGAGCTGCCGTTCAAGCGGCTCGACCCGGAGGCGGAGCTGCCGGCCCGGGCCCACCCCGGGGATGCGGGCCTCGACCTCCGCTCGGCCGTGGACCTGGAGGTCGGGCCCGGGGAGCGGGCCCTGGTGCCCACCGGGCTGGCCGTCGCCATCCCCGAGGGCCACGCCGGCCTGGTCCTCCCCCGGTCCGGCCTGGCCGCCCAGCGCGGGCTCACGATGGCCAACGCGCCGGGGCTGATCGACGCCGGCTACCGGGGGGAGATCATCTGCGCCGTGGTGAACCTGGACCGGGAGCACGCGGTCCGGATCTCCCGGGGGGACCGGATCGCCCAGCTCGTCGTGGTGCCGGTCCCCGAGGTCGAGCCGGTCTGGACGGAGGACCTGCCTCCCAGCTCCCGGGGGGCCGGGGGGTTCGGCTCGACGGGCGTGGCCTAGATCCTCGGGGGCGCCCGGCGGCGACCTGCGCGGTTGAAGCGAGGGGCCGGGGTTCCTAGACTGGCACCGGAGCCCTCCGGGGCGCCGTGCGGACGTGGCTCAGTTGGTAGAGCACCACCTTGCCAAGGTGGGGGTCGCGGGTTCGAGTCCCGTCGTCCGCTCCTCGAGGGGCGGCCTGCCGGCCGCCCCCTTGCCGTAGACTGGTCCAGGGCCCGGGATCCGGGCCCTCCCACTGGCGGGGTGGCCGAGTGGTTAGGCAGGGGTCTGCAAAACCCCGTACAGCGGTTC
>DATLZP010000123.1:0-7447 GCA_035573935.1 Actinomycetota bacterium | reverse complement strand
CCTGGGCACGCCGATCGGGGCGCAGCTCGTCGGAGCCCCCGGCGGCGAGGGGCTCCTCCTGCGGCTGGCGGCGCGGATCGAGGAGCTCCGCCCGTGGCCGCGTCGAGCCCCCACCCCCGACGGATGAGCCCCCGGACGGGCCGCCCCGGGCGCCTTGCGCCGGGGCCCGCCCGGGTGGTAGATATCACGATGTTGAGATATCTCCCCACGCGAGCGGAGGAGCCCATGTCGACGCTGCCACCGGAACAGCGGAAGGAGCTGGGGAAGGACCTCCAGTCGTTCATCCGCTTCCTGGAGACCCACTACCCGCACGAGGTCCTGCGGGTGAAGCGGGAGGTGAACCCGATCTTCGAGGCCACGGCGATCCTGTGGCGCCTGGAGAAGGAGCGGCGCTACCCGCTCGTGGTGTTCGACAACGTCCGGGGGTCCAGCATCCCCTGCGTGACGAACGTGCACGCGAGCTTCCCCCGGCTGGCCATGGCGATGGGCCTCTCCATCGACGCCACGCCCCGCGACTTCATCCTCGAGTACATGGCCCGGGAGGACGCGCCGATCGAGCCGGTCATCGTGGACCGGGACCAGGCGCCCTGCAAGGAGGTCGTCCTCACCGGGGACGACGTCGACGTGTTCCGGCTCCCCATGCTCAAGTACCACGAGCTCGACTCGGGGCGGATGGACCCGGGCTACGAGGAGCACCGGGGCCGCTACATCACGCTGGGCTACGAGATCATGAAGGACCCCGACACCGGGATCCGCAACGCCGGGATCTACCGCCTCCAGGCCAAGGGACCGAACAAGTTCGGGATCCAGATCTCCGAGACGGCCCACGGCCACTACATCATGCAGAAGAACATCAAGGCCGGGCGGCCGACCGAGATGGCGGTGGCCATCGGCCTGCACCCGGCGGTCGAGCTGGGCTTCCTCTCGTTCACCTCGATCGACGTGGACGAGTTCGCGATGGCCGGGGCGATGCTCGGCGAGCCGCTGGAGATGGTGAAGTGCGAGACGATCGACGTCGAGGTCCCGGCCTGGGCGGAGATCGTCCTGGAGTGCGAGATCGACCCCCAGCTCCGGGAGCCGGAGGCGCCGTTCGGCGAGTACCCCGGGACCTACGGACCCGAGCGGAACAACCCGGTGGTGTGGGTGAAGGCCATCACGATGCGGCGGAACGCCCACTACCAGAGCTCGTTCGTGGGGCACTGGGACAACCTGCTGCTCTCCGGGGTCACCCGGAACTCGATGATCTACAAGGCCTGCCGCCTGGCCTCCGGTGGGGTGAAGGCGGTCTACGTCCCGCCCTCCGGGCGGTGCCGCTACCTCTGCTACGTGCAGATGGAGAAGCTGATCGAGGGCGACCCGAAGAACGCGGCCATGGCGGCCTTCGCCGCCGACCCGTTCCTGAAGTACGTCGTCGTGGTGGACGAGGACGTCGACATCACGAACGACTCCGACGTGTGGCACGCCATCGCGCAGCGGACCCGGTTCCACCAGGACGCCTTCGTCGTGACCTACGCACGGGGCTCGCCCCTGGACCCGGCGTCCTACGACCCGGCCGGCGGCTCGCACCTCGTCACGAAGGTGGGGATCGACGCCACGCGCAAGGCCGACTTCCCGCCGGAGATCTCCACGCCGGGCGTGGAGGAGGTCGACCTGGACGAGGTGTTCGGGGAGGCCTGGAAGCAGACCCGTCGGGATTGATGCACCGGTGAAGCCCGCGCCGTTCGAGTACGCGGCGCCCGAGCGGCTCGAGGAGGCCGTGGGCCTGCTCGCCGAGCACGGCGAGGAGGCCAAGGTGCTGGCCGGGGGGCAGAGCCTCGTGCCGCTCCTGGCGATGCGCCTGGCCACCCCGGCCCTCCTGGTGGACCTGAACCGGATCCCGGGGCTGGACGAGGCCCGGATCGAGGACGGGACGCTCACGATGGGCGCGCTCGCCCGGGAGCGGACCGTGGAGGAGCTGCCGGGCCTGGCCGACCGGGCGCCCATCGTGGCCGAGGCCGTGGCCCTGATCGGCCACGTGGCCATCCGGAACCGAGGCACCGTGGGGGGCTCGATCGCCCATGCCGACCCGGCCGCGGAGTGGCCGGCGCTGCTGCTGGCCCTGGACGGGGAGGTGGAGGCGGTGGGGCCGGGCGGGCCCCGGACGATCCCGGCGCCCGAGCTGTTCGAGACGTACTTCACGACCTCCCTCCAGCCCACGGAGGTGATCCGGGAGGTCCGGGTCCGGCTCCCGGGGCCCGGGGCCGGGTCGGCCTTCGTGGAGTTCGCCCGGCGGCACGGCGACTTCGCGCTGGCCGGGGCGGGGGCGGTGCTGGAGCTCGGCCCGGATGGGACGGTGGCGGACGTCCGGGTGGCGCTGATCGGGGTGCGGGACACCGCGGTCCGCTCCGGGGCCGCCGAGGCGGTGCTGCGGGGGGAGCGTCCCACCGACGAGGCGATCCGGGCGGCGGCGGAGGCGGTGGACGCCGACGTCGCGCCCCTGTCGGACGTGCACGCGTCGGCGGAGTTCCGCCGGCACCTAGCCGCGGTGATGACCCGGCGGGCCCTCCTGGCGGCCCGGGCCCGGGCGGAGGGAGGTGGGCACGCTGGCTGAGCGGCGGCGGGTCGCGCTGCGGGTGAACGGGCGGGACCTCGAGGGGTGGGCCGAGCCCCGGATGACGCTCGCGGACTTCCTCCGCGACGAGCTGGGCCTCACCGGCACGCACCTCGGGTGCGAGCACGGGGTCTGCGGGGCCTGCACGATCCTGATGGACGGGCGGAGCGTCCGGTCCTGCCTGCTGCTCGCGGTCCAGGCGGAGGGGCACGACCTCGTGACCGTGGAGGGCCTGGAGGCCCCGGACGGCACGCTCCACCCGGTCCAGGAGGCCTTCTCCGAGGCCCACGGGCTCCAGTGCGGGTTCTGCACCCCGGGGTTCCTGATGTCGGTCGTGGAGCTCCTCCGCACGCACCCCGATCCCTCCGAGGAGGAGATCCGGACCTGGCTGTCCGGCAACATCTGCCGCTGCACCGGGTACCAGAACATCGTGGAGGCCGTGAAGCTCGCCGCGGCCCGGGCGCGGGAGGGGGCCCGGGTGTGAGCGACCGCGCGGCCGGCCCCCGGACGATCCCCCCCGAGGAGCTGGAGGAGCTCCGCCGGGAGGCCCGACCCCCCCGCCACGTGGGGGCCCGCCTCCGGCGGACCGAGGATCGGCGGCTCCTCACGGGCCGGCAGCGCCATGTCGGGGACCTGCGCGTCCCGGGGCTGGCCCACGCGGCGATCCTCCGGAGCTCGTTCCCCCACGCCCGGCTCACCCGGGTGGACGTCTCCGGGGCCCTCGCCGTGGACGGGGTGCTGGCGGCGTTCACCGCCGACGACCTCCGGGACCGGGTGGGGCCGTTCGTGGAGTCCGGGCGGGAGGAGGTCTCCCCGCTGCTGTACGAGAAGATCGACCTGCGGATCGAGCCGCTGCCGATGGCGGTGCTCGCCGACGGGCTCGTGCACTGGGTGGGCCAGCCGATCGCGGCCGTGGTGGCGGAGGACCGGTACGTGGCCGAGGACGCCCTGGAGCGGGTGGAGGTGGAGTACGACCCGCTGCCGGTCGTGGCCGACGCGGAGGCGGCGATCCGTCCCGACGCCCCGGTGCTCCACCCCGGGATGGCGGACAACGTCGTCGTGCGCTTCCGCGTGGAGGCCGGCGACGTGGAGGAGGCCTTCCGCCGGGCCCCTCGGACCCTGCGCCGCCGGTTCCGGATGGGCCGCCAGGTGGCGAACGCGATGGAGCCCCGCGGCGTCCTGGCCGGCTGGGACGCGGGACGGGAGGAGCTCACGGTGCACCTGACGAACGCCCGGCCCCACCTGATCCGAACCTTCCTGTCCCGGATGCTCGGCCTGCCCGCCGACCACGTCCGCGTGGTGGCCCCGGACATGGGGGGCAGCTTCGGCACCGGCGTGTTCCCGGAGGACGTGCTGATCCCGTTCATCGCGATGGCCCTGGACCGTCCGGTCCGCTGGCTCGAGGACCGCCGGGAGAACCTGGCCAACACCCGCCACGCCCGGGACCAGATCCACGACGTGGAGGTGGCGTTCGACGAGGAAGGGCGGATCCTCGCCCTCCGGGACGCGTTCCTCGTGGACTCCGGCGCGTACAACCCCTACGCCATCACGGTCTCCTACAACGCCGCCGCCCACCTCCGCGGCCAGTACCGGATCGACCACGCCCGGATCGAGTGCCGGAACGTCCTCACGAACAAGGCGCCCGTCACGCCGGTCCGGGGAGCCGGTCGCCCGGAGGCCCTCTTCGTGATGGACCGGATCCTGGACGTCGTGGCCCGGGAGCTGGACCTCGACCCGATCGAGGTCCGCCGGCGGAACCTGATCCCCCCGGAGGCGATGCCGTACCCGATGGGCATGCCCTACCGGGACGGCGTCGACATCGTCTACGACCGGGCGGACTTCCCGGGTCAGCTCGAGCAGGCCCTGAAGCTCTTCGACCTGGAGGGCTTCCGGGCGGAGCAGGAGGCGGCCCGGCGGGAGGGGCGGCGCCTGGGGGTCGGCGTGGCCTGCTACGTCGAGGGCTCGGGGTACGGGCC
Organism: Actinomycetota bacterium; assembly: GCA_035573935.1. Taxonomy (GTDB): domain Bacteria; phylum Actinomycetota; class UBA4738; order UBA4738; family HRBIN12; genus DATLZM01. The sequence goes on along the minus strand of DATLZP010000123.1, from coordinate 2,881 downwards.
CCACGAGGGCGCCGTGATCCGGATCGACCCCAGCGGCCACGTCACGGTCCACACGGGGGCCAAGCCGCACGGGCAGGGCCTGGAGACGACCCTGGCCCAGGTCTGCGCGGACCAGCTGGGCGTGCGGCCGGAGGACGTCTCGGTCCGGGCCGGCGACACCGCGCTGATCGCCTACGGGGTGGGGACGTTCGCCAGCCGGAGCGCGGTCACCGCCGGCTCGGCGGTGGGGATCGCCGCCCTCCGGCTCCGTCGCCGGGTCCAGGAGGTGGCGGCCGAGCTCCTCGAGGTGGACCCGGGGGACGTCGAGGTGGAGGAGGGCCGGGCCTTCCCCCGGGGGGCGCCGGAGCGGGGACTCACGCTGGCGGAGGTGGCCGCGGCGGCCGGCCCCCACCCCCGGGTCCGGGTCCCGGCGGGCTCGGGGTTCGGCCTCCAGGCCGAGTACTACTTCGTGCCCCCCACCGTGACGTTCTCCTCGGGGACCCACGTCGTGGGGGTAGAGGTGGACGAGGAGACCGGCGGGATCCGGCTGCTCCGGTACGTGAGCGTGGACGACTGCGGCCAGATGCTGAACCCCACGATCGTGGAAGGGCAGATCCACGGAGGGATCGCCCACGGGATCGGCAACGCGATCCTGGAGGAGGCGGTCTACGACGAGGAGGGCCAGCTGCTCACGGGGAGCTACATGGACTACCTGCTCCCCTCCCCCACCGAGGTGCCTCCGATCGAGGTGGGGCACCAGGAGTTCCCCTCCGAGCTCAACCCCTTCGGGATCAAGGGGGTCGGCGAGGGCGGGGCCGTCGGGCCGCCGGCGGCGATCGCGAACGCGGTGGTGGACGCCCTCCGACCCCTCCGGATCGAGATCGACCGCGTCCCGCTCACGCCGGAGCGGCTGTTCCGGCTGATCCGGGAGGCCAGGGAACGGAAGGAGGCGGGATGATGGAGATCAAGGGGCTGGTCTGGGTGGGCACGGCGACCGACCGCTACGACGACACCGTGGCCTTCTTCCGCGACGTCCTCGGGCTGTCGGTGTTCCACGAGAGCCCGCACCTCACGGTCCTGCGGACCGGGTCCGGGGAATGGGTGGAGGTGTTCGGCCCCGGCCACGAGCACTTCGGCGAGTTCGACCGGGGTCCGGTCGTGGAGTTCCTGGTGGACGACGTCCCGGCGGCCCGGGCCGAGCTCGAGGGCCGGGGCGTGACGTTCCTCCACGAGGACCACTCCTGGGGCGAGTTCACCTGGGCCCACTTCCGCGGCCCGGACGGCAACATCTACGGGATCACGAGCGGCCCGTACGGGACCTGAGATGGCCAAGGGGCCGGGGCTCCCCATCGTCGTCGGGATGACCGGCGCCACGGGGGCGATCTACGGGATCAGGGCCCTGGAGGCGCTGCGGGCGGCCGGGGTGGAGACCCACCTCGTGATCAGCGAGTGGGCGGAGCGGACGATCGTGGCCGAGACCGACCGCCGCCCGGCGGAGGTCCGGGCCCTGGCCTCGCACGTGTGGGACGAGGCGGACCTGGAGGCGCCCCCCGCCTCTGGATCGCTCCGCACCCGGGGGATGCTCGTGATCCCCTGCAGCATGAAGTCGCTCGCCGCGATCGCCCACGGGATCGGCCAGAGCCTGATCCACCGGGCGGCCGACGTGACGCTCAAGGAGGGCCGGAAGCTCCTCCTGCTGGTCCGGGAGTCGCCGCTCTCCGCGATCCACCTGGAGAACATGCTGGCGGTGGCCCGGGCGGGGGCGCTCATCGTCCCCCCCGTGCCGGCCTTCTACGCCCGGCCCCGGACGATCGACGAGCTGGTCGACCACACGGTGGGCCGGGTCCTCGACCACTTCGACGTCCCCCACGACCTGGTCCGTCGGTGGGGGGAGCGCCGGGCCCCGGGCTGGGTGCCCAGGGTGGAGCCCGGCGGCGCCGACGCGCCGCGGGCCTGAGGGGTCGGCCGCTCAGTCCTCCCGCAGGGCGGCCAGCTGTCGCCGCCAGGCCTCCACCACCCGCCCCACGTCCCGCCCCTCGACGGCGAACGCGATCCCCTGGGTGACGGGCATCCCGGCGTGGAGGTCCGACTCCACGGCCTCCACGGCGACCTCGAACCGCTCGAGCCCCGTGGAGGCGGAGGGATCGAGCGGCCGGGCCCTGCCCTTCACGTAGAGCACCGTGCCCGGCGCCACGAAGCACAGCAGGGCCCGGCTCCCCCGGGCCAGGTTCCGGGCGGTCCGGGTCCCCGGCCAGAGCGCCACCCGGAGACGGCGGTCGTCCGGGGCCAGGACCTCGCCGGCCGAGAGCATGCAGGGGCGGGGGGTGCCGTCCTCGTCGGTCGTGATGAGCAGCGCGGCGGGCCCCACCTTGCGCTCCAAATCCTCCCCGTCGAAGGCCCGGAGGATCTCCTCCGGCAGCCGGTCCCCGATGGGCTCGCTCACGCCCCACCTCCCTATCTCGACGCTAAGATACCGGCCGCCCGTCGCCGGCGCAGGAGGAGGCGTGTCGCCCGGAGCCCCGTCCAGCCCCACCGATCCGCGGCGCCGCCGGCTCTCGTTCCTGGCCGTGAACGGCGGCTACCTGGCGGCCACCGCCGCCGAGTCCCTCCTCGCCCCGGTCCTGCCCCTCGCCGCCCGGGAGCTCCGCCTGGACGTGGCCGACGCCGGCCTGGCCTTCGCCACGCTCGCCGGGGCCATCGCCCTGGGCAACCTGGTCGGCGGCGTCGCGCTGTCCCGGTCCGGCCCCAAGCCCGGAGCGGTGGGGGCCCTGCTCGTCTCCGCGACGGCCGCCCTGCTCGTGGCCGCGGTGCGGGGCCGGACGGCGTTCCTGGCCTGCCAGGCCCTGGTGGGCCTGGGGTCCGGGGCCTTCTTCGCCTCCGGCCTCTACGCGGCGGGGGCCCT
>DATLZP010000122.1:0-2549 GCA_035573935.1 Actinomycetota bacterium | reverse complement strand
GAGTTCCTCACCGGGCGGGCCAGGTACGTGGACGACATGGCCCTTCCCGGGATGGCCTGGATGGCGGTGGTGCGGAGCCCCTTCGCCCACGCCAGGATCAGGAGGGTCGACGTCTCCCGGGCCCTGGCGATGGAGGGGGTCCTGGCCGCCTTCTCCGGCCCCGATCTCCAGGGCGAGTGGGCGGGGCCGCTCCCCATGGCCTGGCCCGTGACGGAGGACATCAAGAACCCGCCGATGTACCCGCTCGCCACCGACGAGGCCCGCTACCAGGGGGAGCCGGTGGCGGTCGTGGTGGCCGAGACCCGGGCGCAGGCCAAGGACGCCGCCGAGGCCGTGGACGTCGACTACGAGCCCCTGCCGGCCGTCGTCTCGGTCGAGGACGCGGTCCGGGAGGGCGCCCCGCTGGTCCACGCGGACCTCGGCACGAACGCCTCCTACACCTGGACCCTCACGAACGGCGAGGTGGAGCGGGTGTTCTCCGAGGCCCCGGTGGTGGTGAAGGGGCGGTACTACCTGCCGCGGCTCATCCCGACGGCCCTGGAGCCCCGGGGCGCCATCGCCGACGCCGCCCCCGCGACCGGCGACGTGACGCTGTGGTCCTCCACCCAGATCCCGCACATCACCCGGGTGACGCTCGCGGCCTTCGTCCTCGGGATGCCCGAGCACAAGCTCCGGGTCATCGCGCCCCGGGTGGGCGGGGGGTTCGGCTCCAAGATCCGGGTCTCCCACGAGGAGGCCCTCCTCTGCGTGCTGTCGCGCCGCCTTGGCCGCCCGGTCAAGTGGATCGAGGAGCGGAGCGAGAACTACCTCGCCACGCACCACGGGCGGGACGTCGTCCAGGAGATCGAGCTGGCGGCCGACGAGGAGGGCCGGATCCGCGGCTACCGGGTGAAGCTCCTCGCCAACATGGGCGCCTACCTGTTCCTCGTGGCCCCCGGCATCCCGCTCCTCGGCGCCTTCCTGTACTGCGGCCCGTACGGCGGGGAGGCGTACCACTTCGAGTGCACGGGGGTGTTCACGAACACGACCCCCACCGACGCCTACCGGGGGGCCGGGCGGCCGGAGGCGACCTACGCGATCGAGCGGACGATCGACGCGCTCGCGCGGCGGGTGGGGAAGGACCCGGTGGAGATCCGCCGGATCAACTTCCTCCCGCCCTTCACGGAGCCGACGACGTCGCCGGGAGGCCTCGAGTTCGACGCGGGCGACTACGGGGCGGCCCTCGACCGGGCGCTCCAGCTCGCGGGGTACGAGGACCTGCGGAAGGAGCAGCGGGCTCGCCGGGAGCGCGGCGAGCCCAAGCAGATCGGGATCGGGCTGTCGAGCTACATCGAGATGTGCGGGCTCGCCCCGTCCCGGATCCTCGGGCAGCTCCGGTACGGCGCCGGCGGCTGGGACGCGGCGAGCGTCCGGGTGCTCCCGACCGGGAAGGTCGAGGTGGCGATCGGCACCACGCCGCACGGACAGGGGCACGAGACCACGTTCGCCCAGATCGTCGCCGACGATCTCGGGGTGCCGGTCGAGGACGTGGACGTCATCTTCGGCGACACCGAGCTCGTGCCGCGGGGGATGGACACCTACGGCAGCCGGAGCCTCTCGGTCGGGGGCGTGGCCGTCCACCGCGCGTGCCAGAAGGTGGTGGAGAAGGCGCGGCGGATCGCCGCCCACATGCTGGAGGTGGCCGAGGAGGACCTGGAGTACGAGCGCGGCGCGTTCCGGGTGAGGGGGGCGCCGGACCGGGCGAAGACCATCGCGGAGATGGCGCTGCCGGCGTGGACCGCCCACGACCTCCCCGAGGGGGTCGAGCCCGGCCTCGACGCCCTGGCCATCTTCGACCCGGTCAACTTCACGTTCCCCTACGGCACCCACGTCGCCGCGGTCGAGGTCGACACCGAGACCGGGGCGTCCAGGATCCTCCGGTACGTGGCGGTGGACGACGTGGGGACCGTGGTCAACCCCATGGTGGTGGACGGGCAGGTGGCCGGGGGCGTGATCCAGGGGATCGCCGAGGCCCTCTTCGAGGAGGCCCGCTACGACGAGAACGGGCAGCTCCTCACGGCGAACCTCACGTCCTACGCGGTGCCGGCCGCCCCCGAGGTGCCGCCGGTCACGATCGGACGCCAGGAGATCCCCTCGTCCAGCAACGAGCTGGGCGTGAAGGGGGTCGGCGAGACCGGCACCATCGCCGCCCCCGCGGCCGTGGTCAACGCCGTCGTCGACGCCCTCTCCCACCTCGGCGTGACCGAGGTCCACCGTCCGGCCACCCCGGAGAACGTCTGGAGGGCGATCCAGCGGACGAAGGGAGGTGCCCCATGATCCCCGCCCCCTTCGACTACGAACGGGCCGACTCGGTCCAGCACGCCATCGATCTGCTGTCCGCCGACGAGGACGCGAAGCTCCTGGCCGGGGGGCACTCGCTCCTGCCCCTGATGCGCCTGCGGCTGGCCCGTCCCTCGATGCTCGTGGACATCGGCCGGCTCCGGGACCTCTCCTACGTCCGCGAGGAGGGGGACGCCGTGGCCATCGGGGCGCTCACCCGCTGGCACGAC
>DATLZP010000121.1:0-4223 GCA_035573935.1 Actinomycetota bacterium | reverse complement strand
CCTCGTCGGGCTCCCGGACCAGGCGGTCCTCCACCCGGACCGAGACCTCGGGAGGCAGGATCGAGGCGGCGGCGCGCCGGATGGCCTCGGCCAGGCCGCCGGTCTCGAGCTCCCGGGGACGGAGCTCGGCCAGGAACCCGCGGAGCCCCCCGGCCACCCCCTGGACCGTCCGCTCCAGGGCGGCCAGGGCGTCGAGGTGGCGATCGTCGTCCAGCCGTCGGCGGAGGGTCTCCAGCCGGATCTCCAGGGCGGCCAGGCGCTGCAGGTGCTCGTCCTCGATGCCCTCCGCGAGCCGCCCCAGCTCCTCCTCCTGCGCCTCGAGGACGAGGGTCAGGGCCCGCCGGCGCTCCTCGTGGTCCTCCCGGAGCCCCTCCAGGCTCCGGCGCAGCTCGGCCTCGCTCCGCCGGAGCACGTCCTCGGCGGCCCGACGGTCCGTGACGTCGAACATCACGCCCTGGAAGACGAGGGGGCGGCCCGAGGCGTCGCGCTGGAGCAGCGCGGCCCGGTCGTGCACCCACACCACGCGCCCGTCCTTCGCCAGGTAGCGGTACTCCATCTCGAAGGGCTCGCCGGTCCGGAGACACCGCTCGGTGGCCTCGAAGACGGCGGCCCGGTCATCCGGGTGGATCCGCTCCCGCCAGAGCTCCGGGTCCCCGTCCCATTCCTCGGGCGAGTAGCCCAGGAGATCCTGGATCTGGGGGCTGGTGAAGTAGTAGGCGCCCTCCTCCACGGAGGACCGCGCGTCCCACACGTAGGCGACCGCCGGGAGCTGCTCGACGAGCGTCCGGAAGCGACGTTCGGCCAGCCGGACGGCCTCCTCCGCCGCCCTGCGCTCCGTCACGTCGGCCAGGACGCTCACGGTTCCCACCACGGAGCCGTCCCGCCCCCGCAGCGGGCCCATCGCCAGCGCGAGCACGACGTCCGTCCCGTCCCTGCGACGCCGGACGACCTCGTCCCCCACGATCGTCTCGCCGGCCAGGGCCCGCCCCCGGCGCGCCTCGTACGCCTCCCACCCCTCGGGGGACACGTGCGGCGGGATCCGACCCACCGCCTCCCGGGCCGAGAAGCCCAGGATCCGCTCCGCCGCCGGGTTCCACATCGTGACCCTGCCCCGGCGGTCGGTGGCCACCATCGCCTGGGGGGAGGCCCGCAGGATGGCGTCCACCAGGTTGAGCTGTCGATCGAGCTCCCCGATCGTCCGCAGCCGCAGGCCGTGGACGAGGGCCCCCAGCACGACCGCGACCAGCACGCCGTAGCCGTCGTGCAGGACCTCCCCGGGCGGCATCGGACCCGCCCCCACGATGGAGGCCGCCCAGGCGGCCAGGCCGAGGGAGGTGAGGACGGCCCACCACCGCCAGGAGAGGACCAGGGCTCCCACCCCCACCAGGAACAGGAGGAGGAGCGAGGCCTCGGGCGGACCCGGTCCGAGGCGGAGGTCGGCCAGCACCCCCAGGAGGGCCACCCCGGCCAGCGCGGCGGCCGTCGAGTGGCCGCGACCGGGGCCGACGGGGCGTCGGCGAAGCGCCGCGTGCAGCAGCAGGAAGCAGCCGGCGAGGGCCGCTCCCAGGGCGAGGACCGTCGGGCGGACGCGGGGAGGGGCCAGCACGGCGTGGGTCAGGGCGAAGACGGCGGAGAGCGCGGCCAGGCCGGCGGCGACCGGCCGGATCGAGGCCGCGACGACGTCGTCGAGCGAGCCCGCGCGTGGGGAGGGCGGGCCCCGGCGTCCGTTCACGTCCACAGGCATCGGCCGCGTCCGGGCCTACTTGAATCCGGGTACCGGGTCCCGTTCACTCACGGTCGATGCCCGGGCCGGGAGGAGACCGCGGGGCCCTCGTGGTCCCCTCGCTGGTGACGCCGGGGAGCCCGCTCCCGCTCCGGGGGCCGGCCCTGGCCGATCCCCTCGAGATCCGTCCGGCCGGGGTGGCGTGGGAGGACGGGATCCTCACCTACGTCGGCCCCGCCGACGACCTCCCGGCCCGGGACGCGGAGCGGCTGGAGGGCGTGACCGCGGCCCCGGGGTTCGTGGACTGCCACACGCACCTCCCGTTCCTCGGGTGGCGGGCCGACGAGTACGAGGCCCGCCTGGCCGGACGGTCGTACCGGGACCTCCACGGGGAAGGCGGGATCGCCCGCAGCGCCCGGATGCTCGCCGCCGCCTCGGACGACGAGGTGCTCGCGTTCTCCCTGGCGCTCCTGGAGGAGATGGCTGCCCACGGCACGACCGCCGTCGAGCTCAAGACCGGGTACGGCCTGTCCGTGGAGGGCGAGCTCCGGCAGGCCCGGCTGGCCCGCCGGCTGGCGGAGGCCGCCCCCCAGACGTGCACGGTCACGCTCCTCGCCTGCCACGCCGTGCCGGCCGGGATGCGGCGGGAGGAGTGGGTCCGGACGGCGTGCGAGGAGCTCCTCCCGGCGGCGGCGGCCGAGGGGCTCGCCGATGCCGTCGACGTGTGGGTCGACGAGGTGGCCTTCACCCCCGAGGACCTCGCCGCCGTGGCCGATGCCGCCCGGGCCCACGGGCTCCCGCTCCGGTGCCACGCCGAGCAGCTCGGCCCGTCGGGAGGGGCCGGAGCCGCCGCGGCGCTCGGGGCCCGCTCGGCCGACCACCTGAACCACCTGGACGCCGAGGGGGCGCGGACCCTGGCCGCCTCCGATACGGCGGCCGTGCTCCTCCCGGCGGCGACGTTCCTCCTCCGGGCCCCCGTGCCGCCGGCGCGAGATCTCCTGGAGGCCGGCGCGGTCGTGGCCCTGGCCACCGACCTCAACCCGGGGACCTCCCCCGTCGCCTCGATGCCGGAGGCCATCGCGATCGGGTGTCCGCTCTACGGCCTCACGCCCCACGAGGCCCTGGCGGCATCCACCGCGAACGCCGCCTGGGTGCTCGGCCTGGACGCCGTGACCGGTACCCTGGAGCCGGGCAAGCGGGCCGACCTCGTGATCCTGGCGGGGGAGGGCTTCCGCGTGGTGCCGTACCGGCCGGGCCACGACCCCGTGGTCCGGACGTACGTGGGAGGGAGGAGGGTGCATGGGTGATCCCGGCCCCCGCCGGCCGCGACGCGTCGCGGCCCTCCTGGCGCTGGCCGTGGCCGGGACCGTCCTGGCGTCGGCGCCGCCGGCCGCCGCGCAGGGGACGGTCACGCTCCAGGCCTCCCCCGCCCGCGTGACGTACGGCGACCCCGTCACCCTGTCCGGGGCGGTGGACCCACCCTCGGGAGGCCAGGTGGTCCGCCTCGTGGACGACGCGGGGAACGAGCTGGGCGAGGCCACGACGGGGGCCGCGGGGAGGTTCTCGTTCGAGCTCGTCCCCGAGGCGAACCTGGTGGTCGTCGCGCGATGGGAGGGGGCGGAGAGCGCCCCCGTCGCGGTCGGGGTCCGCCCGGACCTCCGCGTCGGGCTGGGGCAGGTCCGGCTGTTCGACCGGGCGACCGCCCGGGGCACGATCGCCCCGGCCGGTGCGGCGGGCGAGGTCCGGGTCCGCCTCCTCCGCTCCGGGCGGGCCGTCGGGGAACGGAGCGTCGCGGTCGATGGCTCCGGGCGTTTCCGGGCCACCTTCCGGATCCTCCGGCCGGGCCGCTACCGGGCCGTGGCCCGCTTCAGCGGTCCCGACCACCTCGCGGCCCGGGACCGGAGCGAGCCCCGGACGACGCCGCTCCCCAGGCTCCGCGTCGGGTCGCGCGGGCCGGCCGTACGGGCGCTGGAACGGCGCCTCGTGGAGCTGCGGTATCACCTGCCGGGCGTGGACGACCGGTACACGGCCCCCACGGCCGATGCGGTGATGGCCTTCCGGAAGGTCCAGGGGCTCCCCCGTCGCTGGACCGTGGGCCCGGCCGTCTGGCGGGCGCTGGCTCCACGTGGAGGTGGACCAGACCCGGCAGGTCCTCTACACGGTCCGCCGGGGCCGGGTGACCAACGTGCTCCACGTCTCGACGGGCGCCGGCGGGGCCACCCGGGACGGCACGTTCCGCGTGTACCGGAAGCTCGCCGGGTACAGCCCGAACCGCCTCTACTACCCCAGCTACTTCGACGGTCTGCGGGCCATCCACGGATGGCCCGACGTCCCCTCCTACCCGGCGAGCCACGGGTGCGTCCGCGTGCCGATGTGGAGCGCCACGTGGATCTACGGACGGGTCCGGCTGGGGACGCGGGTCGTGATCTACCACTCCTGACCCCCGGGTCCCGTGGGCCGGGCCTCGCGCCCGGCCTTCCCTCCCCGTGGGCCGGGCCTC
>DATLZP010000120.1:0-3215 GCA_035573935.1 Actinomycetota bacterium | reverse complement strand
CGGCCCCTGGCCCCCCAGGAACGGCCGCCAGTAGTCCTCGAAGCCCTGGAAGCGCGCCGGGACGTCGATCGCGGTCACCTCCACGCCCTCGAGGCCGGCCCGGGCGAAGAGCTCGGCGAGCGGCTGGGGGCGGCAGAGGGGGAAGCGGACCCCCTCGTCGAGGGCCGCGGCCTCCGGGTCGAGCTCGACGGCCGCATCCCAGAACACCCTGATCGGCTCCATCCCCCCCGCGTAGTCCCAGACGTAGGCCCCGATCGTCCCGCCCCGCTCCGCCACCCTCGTCATCTCGGCGAGCGCGGCGCCGGGATCCGGGACGAAGTTCAGGACCAGCCCCGACACCACCGCGTCGACCGACGCGTCGGGGAGCGGGAGCGCCGTCGCCGTCCCCCGGCGCAGCACCGCCCGGTCCCCGAGGTCCCGCCGGGCCGCGTCCAGGAACCCCTCCGAGGGCTCCACCCCCACCACCAGCGCGGGGGCGCACCGCTCGAGGATCGCGGCGCAGAGGGCGCCGGTCCCACAGCCCACGTCGAGCCACCTCCGGCCGGGGAGGACGTCCAGCCAGGCGAGGAAGCGGGGAGCCACCCGACGGCTCCACCGCCCGACGTACGCCTCGTAGGCCTCCCCCCGCTCCCACCGGTCCGGGATCCGCGGGTGCTCCCCGTCCCCTCCCACCGGAGGCCCTCCGCCCCGCCCCTCACCCTCCGGCCGCGGCGGCCAGCCAGCGGGGGAAGCGCTCGGACCCGAAGATCGACTCCGCGCGCTCCCACCGCTCCACGGCCCAGCCCCAGAAGTCGTAGTCGATCTCCGAGATCGCCTCCTGGATCGCCGCCCAGAGGGTCCAGCCGACGTCGGCCATGAGCGCCTGGAGCTGCATCCGGGCCAGCAACGCCGGCGTGGCCTCCCCGAAGTACGCCGCGCAGAGGGCCTCCCGCTCGTCGTCGTCGAACCCGCACTCCTGCGCCGTGTCGCCCAGCTCGAAGCAGGGGTCGTTGTTCCCGCTGTACTCGAAGTCCACGATCCAGAGCTGGGTGCCGTCGTCGATGTAGTTCTCGGCCAGCAGGTCGTTGTGGCACGGGACCGTGGGAACCGGCCGGGCGGAGAGCGCCCGCTCCACCTCCGCCACGTCGCCCATCCGATCCCGGTAGCCGTCGGGCATCCGGATGCCTCGCTCCTCGCAGATCCGGAGGTAGTACTCGACGGTCCGGAACATGTCGAAGTCCTTGAGGAACCGGGGCCCGGCGTGGAGCCGGCGGAGCGACGCGGCGATCCGGGGGATGTTCGCCGGCTCCCGGAGGGCTTCCGCCGACATCGTCCGGCCCTCGATGAACTCGAGCACCATGACCTGGAGGTCGTCGAGGTACTCGACCACCCGGGGGCTCACGCCGGTCGTCGCGGCGGCCTCCGCGTTGCGGCGCTCGTTCTCGCGGTCCACCGCCAGGAGCTCCGTGGCCACGCCGGGGATCCGCACCACGTACCGCTCCCCATCCGCCTCGACGAGGAAGTTCTCGTTCGTCAGCCCGCCGGAGAGGGGCCGGGCATGGACGTCCTTCCCCGCCCAGATCGGGACCCGGCCCACCACCTCCTCGATCGTCGGGCGCCGCGCGCCGCTCACCGCAGGCCCTCGGACCGCGCGGCCCGCGCCGGGTAGGGCGCGTCCTCCACCACCTCGGCCGGGACCCGCTCCCCGAACACCTCGACCTCCAGCCGGGCCCCGGGCTCGACCTCCGCCGGCAGCATGGCCGTGGCCAGGTTCCGACCGACCGCGTAGCCGTACGCGCAGCTCCGCAGGCGCCCCACGACCCCTCCCCCGTCGCGCACCGCTTCCCCGCCGTAGATCGTGAGGCACTCCTCGTCGCCCACGGCGAGCGTCCGCAGCCGGCGCTGCACGGCCTCGCCCCGCGCCAGGAGGGCCTCCCGCCCCACGAACCCCTCCTTCTCCAGCCGGACGAACCGACCGAGGCCGCACTCGAACGGGGTGTCGAGCGGCGTGAGGTCGGTCCCGACGTACCGGAAGCCCCGCTCGATCCGCAGCCCGTCGAGCGACCGGTAGCCGCAGGGCTCGATCCCGTGGACCCCGCCCGCCTCGACGAGGCGGTCCCACACCTGCACGGCCCAGCCCGGTTCCACGAAGAGCTCCCACCCGGGCTCGCCGACGTAGCTCACGCGCTGGGCCCAGACCGGCGCGTCCCCGGCCCGGATCCACCGTCCGGTCATCCGGGGGAACCCGGCGTCGGAGAGGTCGTCCGCGCTCACCGCGGCGAGGACGTCGGGGGCCCGGGGACCCCACAGCCCGATCACCGCGAGCTCCTCGCTCGCCTCCCGGAGCTCGACCTCGCCGTCCTCCCCCCGGGCGTGCATCCGGAGCCAGCCCAGGTCGCCGTCCACGGCCCCCGCCCCGGTGACCACCCGGAACCGGTCCGCCGCCAGCCGGGTGACCGTGACGTCGGCGACGATCCCGCCCCGGCGGTTCAGGAACTGCGTGTACACCACGGAGCCCGGGGGACGGTCGACCCGGTTCGCCGCGCACCGCTCGAGCAGCGGGAGCGCCCCGGGTCCCCGGACCTCGATCTTGCCGAACGAGGAGAGGTCGATGATGCCCACCCGCTCCCGGAACGCCCGGTGCTCCTGGCCGACGCGCTCGAACCACGGGGGCCGCCGCCAGCCGAAGGCCCGCTGGTCGGGGCCGCTGCGCCGCCAGGGCCGGCCCGGCTCGAAGTGGTCGGGCCGCTCCCATCCGTGCTTCACGCCGAAGGCCGCCCCGAGCTCCTGCGAGCGCAGGTGCAGCGGCGAGACGCGCCGGGGACGCCCCCACTCGTCCTGGTCCAGCGGGTAGCGCAGGAGGTAGTAGTAGCGGTACTGCTCCCGGGCCAGCGCGGCGGCGTAGGTGGGGTCGCGGTGCACGCGCCCGAACCGCCAGGCCCGGTAGGCCGTCACGTCGAGCTCGGTCTCGCCGTCGGTGACCCACTCCGCCACGGCCTTCCCGATCCCCCCGGCGCCCCCGAAGCCGTTCAGTGACAGGCCGGCGGCCAGGAAGAACCCGGGCACCCCGGGCACCGGTCCCAGGAGCGGGTTGGCGTCGGGGGTCATGGCGTCCGGGTGGCAGACGAGCTTCACGATCTCCGCGCCTTCCAGGAACGGGAAGCGGCGGGCCGCGCCTCGCAGGAGGCGCTCGAACCGGGCCACGTCCGGGGGCAGCGACCGGCTCCCGTGCTCCC
>DATLZP010000119.1:0-6262 GCA_035573935.1 Actinomycetota bacterium | reverse complement strand
ACGGAACGCCACCGGGCCCCGGCACCGGACCACCGGGACCTCATGAGGGGAAGGGCCACGCGAAGTGCCGCGGTCAGGGCCACGTCAAGGGCGTCGGGGTCGGGCACGCCCACGACGAGTGCGGGGCGACGAGCGGGTCGGGGCCGGGCGGACCTCCGGCACGGGTCCCGCCGGCCCACTCCCACGGCGGCGGGAACGGGAAGGGGCACGCTCGGCCCCGAGATCGGGCCATGCCGGCCTCGAGGAGGGGCCGGCGGCGGCGGCGCGTCGCGGGCAGCGGTTCAGGAGACGGCCGCTCCCCGCTCCCGTAGCAGCTCCCGGAGCGTCTCCGCATCGCGCACGGCCGCCCCTCCCGTGTCGTTGTTGAAATAGACGAAGACGTCGTCCGCGTCGAGGCCGGTGATGCGGCCGGCCCAGCGGCGGAGCTTCTCCCTCCGGTAGCCGGGACCGCGCTCGGTCCCCTGGTGGAACCGGAGGTACGCCCAGCCCCCGGTGACCGCGGTGGCGACCCGGGCCCCCGGCCGGTCGGCCAGGACGACGGCGCACCCCCGCACGTCGAGCATCCCGAGCACGTCGTCGGTCCACCACGAGCGATCGCGGAACTCGAACGCGGCCTTCATCCCCCCTGGCAGCGCGTCGAGCAGCGCCTCGAGCCGTCCGAGGTCGGCCCGGAAGCCCGGAGGCAGCTGGAAGAGGACCGGGCCCAGCCGGGAGCCGAGCCGGCGGGCCCGCGACCAGAGCAGCCGCACCGGGTCCCGGCAGTCGCGGAGGCGACGCACGTGGGTGATGAAGCGGCTCGCCTTGACGGCCATCAGGAAGCCCTCGGGGGTGCCCGTTCGCCACCGGGCGAACGTCTCCTCGGAGGGGAGGCGGTAGAAGGAGTTGTTCACCTCGACGGTCGCGAACCTCCGGGCGAACGTCTCCAGCCACCGGTCCTTGGGGAGCCCGGGCGGGTACAGCACGCCTCGCCAGTCGTCGTACTGCCAGCCGCTCGTCCCCACGCGGATCACGGCACCGACCTCCCCGTGGCGCGCGGCCCCACGATAGGGGAAGCTGTCGCTCCGTGGACGGGTCGGGGGAGACCGCGCGCGCCTACCACGAGGCGACGAAGCACTCGTGGGAGAGCGTCCGCCGCCACGCGCGCTTCCTCGACTGGGACAACAAGCCCCACCCGTTCAAGGTCTACGAGGCGCCGTTGGAGCGCGTGCCGCTGCCGGAGGCGCTCCCCCTCGACGTCCCCGCCGTCCGGGCCCTCGGGGCCTGGGTCGAGCAGGGGCCGGCGCCCGACCTGGCCACCCTGTCGCGCCTCCTCCGCCTGGGAGCGGGCCTGCATCACACGGTGACCTTCCCCGGTGGGGACGAGATCCATTTCCGGACCTACGCGTCGGCCGGTGCCCTGTACCCCGTGGAGGTCTACGTGGCCTGCGGGGACCTGGAGGGCCTGTCGGCCGGGCTGTACCACTTCGACCCGGCCGGGCCGGCGCTGGTCCGCCTGCGGGACGCCGATCCCCGCGGCCACCTGGTCCGGGCCACGGGCGCTGAGGAGGCGGTGGCCCGGGCGCCCGCCGTGCTGGCCCTCACGGGGATCCCCTGGCGGACGGCGTGGAAGTACGCCGAGCGCGGGTACCGGCACCTGTTCTGGGACGCCGGCACGATCCTGGCGAACGTGCTCGCGCTGGCCGCCTCGGCCGCGCTCCCCGCCCGGGTGGTGGTGGGGTTCGACGACCGCGACGTGGCCGGCCTGCTGGGCGTGGACGGCCGGCGCGAGGCGCCGCTCTGCCTTCTCCCCATCGGCGCCGGCCCTCGCGTGGCGCCCGACGAGGCCCCCCCGGAGCCGATCGACGTCCCCGTGCGCCGCCTGTCTCGGTCCGAGCACGTGTTCGAGGCGATCCGAACCGTCCACGACGCCGGCCGCCTGCCGGCCGCCGACGTGGCCGGGTGGCGGGAGGGCCTCCTCGAGCAACCCGTGGGCCCCCGGATCGCCGAGGAACCCCCCGACCCACTGGAGGAGGTCGTGATGCGCCGGGGCTCCGCACGGCGGTTCGTGCCGGGGGCGATCCCCCGGGAGGCGCTCCACCGGATCCTCCGTCTCGCCACCGCGGGCATCCCGACGGACCTCTGCCCGGGGGGATCGATGCTGGTGCGACCGTACGTGGTGGCCAACGAGGTGGAGGGGGCAGCGCCCGGCGTGTACGCCGTCGACCAGGGGGAGCTGCGCCTGCTCCGGGAGGGTGAGCTCCGGGCCCACGCCGGGTTCCTCTGCCTGGAACAGCGCCTGGGGGCGGACGCGGCGGCCACGCACTTCCTGATGACGGACCTGGAGGGGGTGCTGGCCGCCCTGGGCGACCGGGGGTACCGGCTGGCGCAGCTGGAGGGCGGGATCGTGACCGGCCGGCTCTACCTGGCCGCCTACGCCCACCGCCTGGGCGCCACCGGGCTCACGTTCTACGACGACGCGGTGGCCGGCTTCCTGGGGAGGGAGGCGGAGCGCCTCTCCTGCGTCCTGGCGGTGGCCATCGGCAGGAGCCCCCGCCTGGAGCGGACCTGAGCCTACCCTCGGGACGCCGATCGGCCTACGATCCGACCGGAGGCGAGGGACGCGGAGCGGAGCGATGAAAGCGTACATCCTGGTGCAGGCGGAGGTGGGCAAGGGCGCCGAGGTGGGGCGGGAGGTGGCGAAGATCAAGGGCGTGACGAACGCCGAGGTCGTCACCGGCCCCTACGACGTGGTCGTCGTGGCGGAGGCCCGGTCGCTGGACGACCTGGGCCGGCTCGTGGTCTCGAAGGTCCAGTCCGTGGACGGGGTGACCCGGACGCTGACCTGCCCCGTGGTCCACGTGTGAGCCGAGGGACGCCCAGGGCCGGCCCCCCGGTCGTCGACCGCGCCCCCGCCTCCGCGTAGGCTCGGGTCGCGATGGGGACCCGGCTGGACGAGCTGGCGGCGCGCACGCCGGCCACCCGCGACCGCTCCGTGGACCTCCTGCGGGCGGCCTCGATCGTCACGGTCGTGCTGGGGCACTGGTTCATCTCCATCAACCACTGGGAGGGCGGGCTCCTCACCACGACGAGCGCGATCGGGGTCACCCCCTGGATGTGGCTGGGGACCTGGGTCTTCCAGGTGATGCCGATCTTCTTCTTCGTCGGCGGCTTCTCGAACCTCGTGACCTACCGGTCGTTCCGGCGGCGGGGGGAGCCGACCGCCACGTTCGTCCGGACCCGCGTGGAGCGGCTCCTCCGGCCCTCGCTCGTCTTCCTGGGGACCTGGCTCGTGGTGCAGGTGGCGCTCCACCTGGCCGACGTCGGCCGACCCGCCGGGCCCGTCCTGTGGGGCGAGACGACCCTGCTCCGAGGCGTTCGCCCGCCCGCCGCCACGCTCCCCTTCGGGCCCCTGTGGTTCCTCGCCGTCTACCTCGTCGTGGTGGCGATCAGCCCGCTCACGATCCGCCTCCACGAGCGGTTCCGGTGGTGGGTGCCGGCGGCCCTGCTCGCCGGGAGCGTGGCGACGGACGCCGTCGGCTTCGGCCTGGGGATCCACGGCGCCCGGTACGCGAACGTCGCGTTCGTCCTGCTCCTCCCCCACCAGCTCGGGCACCTCTACGCGGACGGCACGTTCGCCCGCCTGCCCCGCGCCTTCCTGTTGGGCATGGTGGTGGCCGGGCTCGGGGCGTTGATCCTCCTCACGAACCCCTGGGCCTTCCAGCTGCTGGCCGGGGACGCCCGGTTCCGGTGGTTCCCCACGATCGGGCACTACCCGAGGAGCCTGCTCGGGACCGACGTCGAGCCCATCTCGAACGCCTACCCGCCGACCGTCTGCTACGTGGCCGTGGGGATCTGGACGATCGGCGCCGCGATGCTGCTCCGGGAGCGCCTGACCCGCTGGCTGGAGCGCCCCCGTCCCTGGAAGGCGACGATCTTCGTGAACAGCGTGATCATGACGCTGTTCCTCTGGCACATGACGGCGTACCTGCTGGCGATGCTCGTCCTCTGGCCACTGGGGTTCGGCCGGGAGCAGGACGCCACGGCGCGGTGGTGGCTGGAGCGGCCGCTCTGGCTCCTCGGGCCGGGGCTGGTGCTGGCCGGGATCGTCGCGCTGGTCGGCCGGTTCGAGCGGCCCCGGGGACGGGCCGCCGTGCCGGCCGCACGACGGGGAGGACCGGAGGAGGTGCCCGACGCTCGTCCTGTCGAGGGCTGAGGTCGAGGCGCTCCTCGACCTGGACGCGCTGATCGACGCGCTGGCGGCGGCCATGGTCGACCTCTCCGCGGGGCGGGCGTCGGTCCCCCACCGGGTCGCGGCGGAGGTCCCGGAGGTGGAGGGCGCGCTCCTCGCCATGCCGGCGTTCCTCCCCTCCGCCGGGGCGCTCACGACGAAGCTCGTCTCGCTGTTCCCCCGGAACACCGACCGGCCGACCCACCAGGCCGTGATCGTCTGCTTCGACCCGGCGACGGGGACCCCGGTCGCGGCGATGGACGGGACCGCGATCACCGAGCTCCGGACGGCCGCCTGCTCCGCCCTCTCCGCGCGCCTCCTGGCCCCCGACGACGTCCGGGTCCTCGCCGTGCTGGGGACCGGGGTCCAGGCCCGGGCCCACGGTCGGCTGGTCCCCCGGGTCCGGTCGTTCGAGCGCGTCGTGGTGGCCGGGCGCGATGCGGGGAAGGCCCGGGCCCTCGCGCGGGACCTCTCCGCGGAGCTCGGGCTGCCGGCGGAGGTCGCCTCGTTCGAGGAGGCCGTCCGGCAGGGCGACGTGGTGTGCGCCTGCACCCATTCCCCGGAGCCGGTGGTCCGCAGGGCGTGGCTCCGGGAGGGCGCCCACGTGACCTCGGTGGGGTTCAACACGGCCGGACGCGAGGTGGACGGGGAGACGGTCCGGGACGCGCTCGTCGTCGTCGAGTCCCGGGAGGCCGCCCTGGCCCCGCCGCCGGCCGGTTCGAACGACCTCCTCTGGCCGATCCGGGACGGGTTGATCACCGCGGACCACGTCCACGCGGAGCTCGGCGAGCTCGTCGCCGGGACCAGGCCGGGGAGGACCTCGCCCGAGCGGATCACGCTCTACAAGTCCGTGGGCAACGCGGTCGAGGACGCCGCCGCGGCGGCGCTCGTGCTCAGGGAGGCCCGCCGGAGGGGCGCCGGGACGGAGCTCGACCTGGGCTAGGCGGGGAGGGTCGACGCCACCCGACGCTCCGCCTCCCGGGCGTGGGGCCAGCGGCGGGCCCGATCCGGGAGGAGGGGAACGGTCCGGCGGACCGTGGCCGTCGCGGCCCGGAACGCCCGGGCCGCGCCCGGGCCCCACCGGAGCCCGAGGCCCCGACGGATCCTCGCCGGGAGGAGCCCCACCGTGAGCAGCCCCGACAGGAGGCCCAGCGGCAGGAGGACGAGGGGCGCCGGAGGGGAGAGGGCCTCCCGGGCCACCAGCCGGGACTCCTCCCCGATCCGGAGCCCGGCGATCGCCTCGTCGAGGTAGGCGAGGAACCCCCGGTACGTCGGCGGGTGGAGCTCCTCCGGGATCCCGAACGCCGTCCCCATCCGCTGCATCTCGACGTAGTACCGCTCGAGCTCATCCGGGCCGAGCGGCCCGACGAACCGCTCGTAGCCGGCGATCGAGGAGTCCACGAGCGTCGCGTGCACCCACAGGAGGAGCTCCGGATCGAGCGCTGCGTACGGGACGCCGTCCCGTTCCCCCCGCACCCGACGGTGGATCGCCGTCACGCGCTCCACGGCGGCCCGCGCCTGCTCCGTGCCCCCGAACACCACGGTGAGCGCGGCGTCCACGGTCCGCCACAGCCGCTCGAACGGCTCCCGCGTGAAGTCGCTGTGGTCGGCGACGCCGGCCGCCACGAGGGGATGCGCCACCTGCATCAGGAGGGCCCGGCCCCCCGCCAGGAGGAGCACGGACTCCGCGTTCACCCGCCAGGCCATCGAGCCCGGCCCGAGCAGCCCGGGATCGCCGGCCCGACCGGGGGCGGGCCTGGGGAAGCCGCGCACGACCTCGCCGATCCCGCGGGCGAGCGTCCCCCGCACGGGACGAGGGTATCGACGGGGCGGCTCCCTCGCCCCAGAGCGGCGCGCGTGGAACCCCGCCGGCGGACTCAGGTCGGGTCGGGAGGGCCGACCTCCACCCCGGCGCGATCCTCCCGGGGGTGGAGCAGCCCGTACAGGTAGGCGTCGGTGAGGGCCTCCCACGAGGCGGCGATGATGTTGTCCGAGACGCCCACCGTGGTCCACTCCTTCTCCCCGTCGGAGGTGTCGATCAGGACGCGGACCACC
>DATLZP010000118.1:0-2584 GCA_035573935.1 Actinomycetota bacterium | reverse complement strand
GTGACCGATGGGAAGCTGATCGACCTGTGGCTGGCGAACGACTTCGACCTCTACATCTGGGGCTGGGGCGTCGAGCCGGACCCCGACTTCCAGCTCTCCACCTACACCACGGATCAGTGCCTGGTCTGGTCGGACACGTGCTACTCGAACCCGACGTACGACCAGATGTACCTGCAGCAGAAGACCACCGCCTCGCGCGACGAGCGGATGCAGATCGTCCAGGAGATGCAGCGGGTCCTGTACCAGGAGATCCCCGAGATCGTCCTGTACTACGAGAACGATCTGCAGGCCTACCGCAGCGACCGGTGGACCGGGCTCGTCGAGCAGCCGGCGGACCAGGGGAACCTGGTCTACCAGTACGGGACCTACACCTACCGGAACGTGCGGCCGGTCTCCGCCGGGGGCGGCGGAGGGGCGCCCGGCGGCGGCCTCCCGGCCTCCGTGTGGATCGGGGTGATCGTGGGGGTCGTCGTGGTGATCGGGGCCGTGGTGCTGGCCCGCCGGCGGGTGAGCGAGGAGGACCGGGCCTAGACGGGTCGCGGGCGAGCGAGGGGCACGGGTGGGGACGCGCGGGTACGTCCTCCGGAAGGTCCTCCACGCCGTCCTCACCCTGGCTTTCGTGCTCGTGTTCAACTTCATCCTGTTCCGGGTGATGCCGTCCGACCCGGTGAAGATCCTCACCCGGACGTCGGGGCTGGAGCTGACGGCCGAGCAGCAGCAGGCCCTGCTCCGGGAGTACGGGCTGGACAAGCCGATCTTCCCCGGCCAGTTCCTGGACTACATGGGGGACGTGCTCCGCGGGGAGCTGGGGGTGTCGTTCCTGTTCCCCGGCGAGCCGGTCCTGGAGGTCTTCCTCCGCAACCTGTGGCCCACGGTCCTGCTGGTCGGGATCTCCACGGTGCTGTCCACTGTGATCGGGATCTGGATGGGGATCCGGTCGGGCTGGCGGCGGGGGAGCGCCTTCGACCTGGGGTCGATGGGGGTCTCCCTCGTGCTGTACTCGATGCCGGAGTTCTGGCTCGGCATGATGCTCCTGATCCTGTTCGCCACGACCCTCGGCTGGTTCCCCACGGGGGGGCGGATCTCCACGGCGTCCGGGCTCTCCGGTCTGGAGCACGCGGTGGACGTGGCGAACCACCTGGTCCTGCCGGTGCTCACCCTGACGCTCGCGTACCTCGGCGAGTACTACCTCGTGATGCGCTCGTCGCTCCTGGACGTGATGGGGGAGGACTACATCACGACGGCCCGGGCCAAGGGCCTGCGGGACAAGCTCGTGCTCCGTCGGCACGCCGTCCGGAACGCGCTCCTGCCGACCGTCACGCTGATCGCCCTGAACTTCGGGTTCGTGCTGGGAGGGGCGATCACGGTGGAGGTGGTGTTCAGCTACCAGGGCCTCGGGCTCCTCACGTTCGAGGCCCTCCAGGCCAAGGACTACGCGCTCCTGCAGGGCACGTTCCTCTTCCTGTCCGCCGCCGTGATCCTGGCCAACCTGATCGCCGACCTCCTGTACGCGTACCTCGACCCCAGGGTCCGGGAGGCCTGATGCAGACGCCGCAGGTGCACGTCGGCGCCGAGACGGGGGTGGGTCCCCCGGTCGAGGCCCCCCCTCCCCCGGCCCCCCGCTCCCCCCGGGCGGTGGCCTGGGCCAGGCGACGTCGGGCGCTGGCCCGCTTCTGGCGGGCGTACCGGCGGAGCCGGATGGGGGTCGCCGGCCTCGCCATCCTGGTGTTCTTCGGGGGGCTTGCCATCTTCGCCACGTTCGCCGACACCTCGGGCACCGACCCATCGCTCGTGTTCGACCAACCGGCGCTGGCCCCCCCGAGCGCCGCCTACCCCTTCGGCACCGACGACCTGGGGCGCTCGGTCCTCACGCTCACGATCCAGGGCTCGAAGATCTCGCTCCTGGTCGGCCTGGCGGCCACCCTGATCACGATGGTGATCGGTGCCGTCGTGGGCATCGTGTCCGGGTACCGGGGCGGGCTCGTGGACGTCCTGCTGATGCGGTTCACGGACTTCGGGCTGGTGATCCCCTGGCTCGCCCTGGCCATCGTCCTGGCCTCGATCCTGGGCCCATCGCTCGGCACGATCATCCTGGTGATCGGCGTGACGTCGTGGCCCAGCACCGCGCGGCTCGTGCGGGCCCAGACCCTCTCGGTGAAGGAGCGGCCGTACGTGGAGCGGGCCCGCGCCCTGGGAGCGGGTCCCTGGCACCTCGTCACCCGCCACATCCTGCCCAACGTGTTCCCGGTCATCTTCGCCAACACGATCCTCGTCGTGGCCGTCGCCATCCTGTCCGAGACGACGCTCTCGTTCCTCGGCCTGGGGGACCCGTTCAGCGTGTCGTGGGGCTCGATCCTGGAGAGCGCGTTCGGCGCCGGCGCGGCCACGATCGGCGCCTGGTGGTGGCTGTTCGCCCCGGGCCTGTCGATCGTGCTCGTCGTCCTGGGGTTCACGATGTGCGGGTTCGCGCTCGACGAGATCCTGAACCCCCGGCTCCGGCAGCGATGACGGTCCTGTCGGTCCGGGACCTCGAGGTCACCTACCGCACGACGGGCGGGGGCGTGCCCGCGGTCCGAGGCGTCTC
>DATLZP010000117.1:0-2288 GCA_035573935.1 Actinomycetota bacterium | reverse complement strand
CGGGTGGCGTTCCGGAGCCGGGTGGTGGCGACGAACGCGCCCCCCGTCGGACCCTACCGGGGGGCGGGCCGCCCGGAGCCGGCCCTCTCCCTGGAGCGGGCCATGGACGCGCTGGCCGGGGAGCTCGGGCTCGACCCGGTCGAGCTCCGCCGGCGCAACCTGATCCGAGACTTCCCCCACGAGACCCCCAGCGGGCAGCGCTACGACTCCGGCGACTACGAGCGGGCCCTGGACGCGGCTCTCGACCTCGCGGGGTACGAGGCGCTCCGGCGGGAACAGGCGGAGCGCCGGCGGCGGGGGGACCGGATCCAGCTCGGCGTCGGCGTGGCCTGCTACGTCGAGGTGACGGGCTTCATCCAGGAGGAGTTCGCGGCGGCGGAGATCGGGGAGGACGGCTCCCTCCTCGTCCGGGTGGGGACGTCCTCCCACGGGCAGGGCCACGAGACCGCGTTCGCCCAGATCGCGGGCGGCGTGCTGGGGATCCCGGTGGAGCGGGTCCGCGTGATCCACTCCGACACGGCGGAGGTGCCGCGGGGGGAGGGGACGTTCGGCTCCCGGTCGCTCCAGGTGGCGGGCTCGAACGTGCTGCGGGCGGCGGAGCGTCTGCGGGAGCGGGCCCTGCGCCTGGCGGCCCACCTGCTGGAGGCCGCGCCCGAGGACCTGGTCGTCTCGGAGGGCGGGCCGGCCGTGGCCGGGGCCCCCGACCGGGCCGTGTCCTGGGCCGAGCTGGCCCGGGCGGCGAGCGACCCCTCCCGCCTCCCGGAGGGGCTCGAGCCGGGGCTGGCCGCGGAGGGGGATTTCCGCCAGGCCGACACCACGTTCCCCTTCGGGACGCACGTCGCGGTGGTGGAGGTGGACGTCGAGACGGGCGACGTGCGCCTCCGCCGTCACGTCGCCGTGGACGACTGCGGCCGGATCCTGAACCCCACGCTGGTGGATGGTCAGGTCCACGGGGGCTGCGCCCAGGGGATCGCCCAGGCCCTGTTCGAGGGCGTGGCGTTCGACGGCTGGGGCAACCCGCTCACCGCGAACCTCACCACCTACCTGGTGCCCTCGGCCGCCGAGCTGCCGTCGCTCGACGTGGCCCACACCGAGACCCCAACCCCCCTGAACCCCCTGGGGGCCAAGGGGATCGGGGAGTCCGCCACGATCGGCTCGACCCCCGCGGTCGTGAACGCCGCGGTCGACGCCCTGGCCCACCTCGGCGTCCGGGACCTGGAGCCGCCCCTGCTCCCGGAGCGGGTGTGGCGGGCGATCCGGGAGGCGGGGTCGCCTACCGGGTGACGGGTTCCCCGGTCCGGGCCACCCGCTCGATCAGGTCGGCCGCCTTCACGCTCCCCGGGGAGGCCTGGAGCCGGGCGGCGATCCTCCCCATCCGCTCGTGGAGGTCCCGGTCGGCGGCCAGCCGGTCGATGGCCGAGGTGAGCTCCTCGTCCCGGAACGCGTAGGTGGCGAGGCGCACGCCGAACCCGAGCTCGTCCACCCGCTGGGCGTTGTCGTACTGGTCCCAGAACAACGGGAGGACGACCATCGGCTTGCCGAAGTGGAAGCACTCGGTCGTCGTGTTGTTCCCCCCGTGCGTGATGACCACGTCCACCAGGGGCAGGATGCTCGTCTGGGGGACGAACTCCTCGCCCCACATGTTGTCGGCCAGGTCGAACAGCTCGTGCTGCGGGCCCTTGCTGACGATGAACCGGTGCTCGGTCTTGGACAGGACCTCCACCAGGCGCTGCATCAGCTCGACGTCGGCCGAGCCGAGCGAGCCGAGCGAGAGGTACACGAGCTTCCCCGGCCCCTCGCGGAGGTGCTCGGGCACCTCGAACGGCGGGTCGGTGGTGCGGACGCTCGAGTCCAGGCGGTGCCAGGTCGGGGCGAGGGGACGGGACCGCCGGTACTCGGCCTCCTCCGGGTACAGGTAGAGGTTCAGCCACCTCGACTCGTGGATGAAGTCGCGGCGGGGGAGGGGCGGGGCCCCCTGCTCCTGGACCCAGGCGCTGAACCCCTCCTGGAGGGGGCCGAGGACCCGGTCGTACTCTGCCCAGAACGCGTCCCACCCGGTCCGATCGTTCGACGGGTACCCGGAGAAGACCGGCGGGAGGTCCGGGTCCTTCAGCTCCAGCGGGTTGCAGGAGACGATCCGCACCCACGGCACCCCGGAGGTGACGAGGGCCGGGAAGCACTGGACGTTGTCCTCGACCACGACGTCGGGCCGGACCTCCTCGTAGATCTCGAGGAGCCGCGGCTGCACGTAGCGCGCGCCGTCCACGATGGCCTGCCAGGTGGGCCGG
>DATLZP010000116.1:0-3903 GCA_035573935.1 Actinomycetota bacterium | reverse complement strand
CCCGGGGCGCTCGTACACCTCGCCGTAGGCGAACCCGATCGCGTACCGCCCCAGGTCGCCCAGGGACTCCACGACGCGCCGCTGCCCGGGCCCGTGCACCTCCGCCATCCGCTCCCGTCCCCGCTCGTACCGGTCCGGCATGCCAGCCTCCTGGGGTCCGCTCGCTCTGGAGCCTAGAGGGCGGAGGGCCCGGGCGGTGGGAACCGGCGGGGTGCGCGATGATGGGGTCGTGGAGAGCCTCCGGGGGAAGCTGCTGATCGCCGGGCCGGGCCTCCTGGATCCGAACTTCCGGCGCACCGTGGTGCTGGTGGGCGCCCACGACGCGGAGGGCGCCCTGGGGGTGGTGCTGAACCGCCCCACGGACCTCGCCGTGGAGGAGGTGGCTCCGCCGCTGGCGGAGCTGGCCGGCTCCGGGGCCCGGATCTACGTGGGGGGGCCGGTCCGGCCCACGGAGCTCGTGCTGCTGGCCGAGCTCTCGGAGCCCGCGGCCCCGGACGTGCCGGTCCTCGGCGGGATCGGCTTCGTGACCGGGGACGTGGACCCGGGGATCGCCCCGGCCGTCCGCCGGGCCCGGGTCTTCGCCGGCTACGCGGGGTGGGGCGCGGGGCAGCTGGAGGCCGAGCTGTCGCAGGCCTCGTGGATCGTGGAACCGGCCCTCCCCCAGGACGTCTTCGACCGGGACCCCGAGGGGCTGTGGTCCGCGGTGCTCCGGCGGAAGGGCGGTCGCTACGTCCTGCTCTCCACGATGCCCCCCGACCCCTCGAGCAACTGACGCCTCACCCCGGGGCCTCCTCGTCCCGTCCCCCCTCGTCCTCCTCCTCCTCCTCTCGCCGGGGGAGGGCGGCGCGGATGCCGGCCAGCACGACGAGCAGGCCGACGGCGAGGGCGGGGAGGGCCCAGTACCAGGTCGGCGTGACGTCGGCCGCGGTCCGACCGCCGGGCAGGAAGGCCAGGGCGACGGCGAGGAACGCGGCCCCGGCCACGAACGACAATGGGTCGAACCGGTGGCGCCTCACCCGCCCTCCTGCCCGGGGCGCCGGTGACGGGGACCGTCCGGCCCGGCCCACCCCACGGCCACCGTGCCGAAGCCCGTCCGGAGGTCCAGCTCGATCGTCGGGCCACCGCCGCGGTCCCGGGGGGCCAGGACCCGGTCCACCCGGAGGGCCACGCCCTCGGCCGAGCGGCGGCCCACCACGATGGCGCCGTAGCCGGCCTCGGCCACCACCCGCACCTGGGCCCGGCGGGGGACCGCGACCGACACGTCGCCCACCCCCACGGAGGCGATCAGCGAGACCCGTCCCTCGCCCTCCAGGCGGGAGAGGTCGAAGGTGAGCGAGCCAGCGACGCGTCGGTAGGTCCCGCCGGCGTCCTCGGGGGTCCGGGCCACGAGGAGGAGCGAGTCGACCCCACCGGCCAGGGGCACCCGGACGAGGCTCGCCGCCAGGACGACCGGGACGAGGAGGAGCCCGGGGATCGCCAGCCACCGGGCCCGCCCGGCGAACGCGCCGACCAGCATCCCCGCGCCCACCACGAGGAGGGCGAGCGAGGGGTAGCGGACGAGCGGCGGATCGACCACACCGAGGCTGGCCAGCATCGCCGTGAGCGCCACCAGGAGGAGCGCCGTCCCCAGCGTGAGCCACCCCAGCGGGGAGCGCTCCCGGGGGCGCCGGGCGGGGGGAGCGGAGGCGGGGGCGGCCCCCGGTCGACCCGACGGAGCGGACCCCGGGGCCGGCCCGTCCGGAGCCGGTGCCGCCCGGCCCTCGAGGTCGCGCCGGAACAGTGCGATCCCCAGGCCGATCAGGGCCAGGCCGAGGAGGACGTTCGCCCGCCACAGCCCGAGCTCGTCGGCCAGGAACACGGCCCCCGCCAGGAGCAGCCCGACCCCCAGCCAGGCCGGAGCGTCGGGGAGCCGGGCCGCCAGGCGCTTGGCGGCGGCCCGGGCGGAGGACGGGCGCTCGTCCACGCCGGCATCATCCGGCCCCGGCCGGCCGGTGCCATCGGGGATGCCCCCGGGCTCTCCCGGATGCGTCCCGGGGGGCCGTGTGCGAGCATCGCCCCGTGCTCACGCGGAGCAGGACCGATCGGGTCCTGGCCGGGGTGGCCGGCGGGATCGGCGAGCGCCTGGGGATCGACCCGGTCCTGATCCGCCTGGCGTTCATCGTCCTGGCCCTGGCCGGGGGAGCCGGGGTGGTCGCCTACCTCGTCTGCGCGCTCCTCTCGGTCCCGCCCGACCCCGACCGACCGCCGCCGCCGGTGCGGACGGGGGCCCGGCAGGTCCTCGAGGTGGGGCTGGTCGTGGCGGGGACGCTCCTCGTCCTGCGGGAGGCTGGCCTGTGGCTGGGGGACCGGCTGGTGTGGCCGGCCGCCCTGGCCGTCCTGGGCTCCGCGGTGCTCTGGACCCGGGGGGACGAGGCGGAGCGGGGGCGGCGGGGCCGCCTCCTGGGACCGCTGCCTGGGCCCGCCGGCGATGCGCTGGCCGGGCGGGGGGCGGGGGTCCGGACCGCGGCCGGCGCCCTCCTCGTCCTGGCCGGCCTGATCGCGTTCCTCCGGTCGAACGACCCGTTGGCCCTCCTCGGCAACGCCCCCCTGGCCCTGGGGGCCACCGCGATCGGCCTGGCCGCGATCGCCGGTCCCGGCCTCTCCCGGCTCGTCCGCCAGCTGGCCGAGGAGCGGCGGGAGCGGATCCGCCAGGAGGAGCGGGCCGAGGTGGCCGCCCACCTCCACGACTCGGTGCTCCAGACGCTGGCGCTGATCCAGCGGGCCGACGACCCCCGGTTGATGCGGACCCTGGCCCGGGTCCAGGAGCGCTCCCTCCGGGACTGGCTGTACGGCCGGAGGGGATCCGCCGGGCCCGAGCGGGAGCTGTCGGGGGCGGTGGACCGGGCGGCGGCCGAGGTGGAGCGGGCCCACGGGGTCCGGGTGGAGCTCGTGATGGTGGGCGACGCTCGGCTGGAGGGCGGGCTCCCGGCGCTGGTCGAGGCCCTCCGGGAGGCCTTGGTGAACGCGGCGAAGCACTCCGGCACCTCCGGCGTCTCGGTGTACGTCGAGGTGGAGGCCGACGCGGTGACGGCCTACGTCCGGGACCAGGGGTCCGGCTTCGACCCCCGGGCGGTGCCGCCGGACCGTCGGGGGATCGCCGAGTCGATCCGGGGCCGGATGCGCCGGAACGGCGGGACGGGGGTCGTGGTGTCCAGGCCCGGAGGGGGCACCGAGGTCCGGCTGCGGATGCCGCGGGAGGCCCGGTGAGCCCGCCGGTCCGGGTCTTCGTGGTCGAAGATCACCTGCTGTTCGCATCCGGGATCCGCGGGGAGCTGGGCGACGGGTTCGTCGTCGTGGGGCAGGCCGGGAGCGTGGCCGAGGCCGTCGAGCGGATCCCGGGGTCGTTCTCCGACGTGGTCCTGCTCGACGTGCACCTCCCCGACGGCTCCGGGGCGGAGGTCGTGGAGGCGGTGGGGCGGGACCGTCCCGGGATCCGGTTCCTCGCGCTCTCGGTCTCCGACGCCGCCGAGGACGTGATCCAGGTGATCCGGGCCGGGGCCCGGGGCTACGTGACGAAGTCGATCGGCCCCCGGGAGCTGGCCGAGGCCATCCGCCGGGTCCACGAGGGCGACGCCGTGTTCTCCCCCCGGCTGGCCGGGTTCGTGCTGGACGCGTTCGCCGGTCGCACCCCGCCCCCGATCGACCCCGAGCTCGACCAGCTCACGCCGAGGGAGCGGGAGGTGCTCCGGTTCATCGCCCGGGGCTACGCGTACAAGGAGATCGCCCGGGAGCTCCACATCTCCGTGAAGACCGTCGAGACGCACGTCTCGGCGGTCCTGCGGAAGCTCCAGCTCTCGAACCGCTACGAGCTCTCCCGCTGGGCGAGCGACCGGCGGCTGGTCTGACCCCGGGCGGTCCCACCCG
>DATLZP010000115.1:0-30746 GCA_035573935.1 Actinomycetota bacterium | reverse complement strand
GTCGAGCTATCATGGGCCTCCCGCGGGCTCCCGTCCCGACCTGCGACTTCGTCCGAGGAGGGTTCCATGCACGTCCTGGCCCAAGAGGGCGGCGCGATCGAGGCCGTCTTCGGCGCGTTCGAGCGGAACGCGCTCTGGGTGATCCTGGTCATCTCGGTCCTGGCTCTGGCCTTCGCCTACTCCCTCGTCCGCGAGGTGCTCGCCGCCCCCGAGGGGACGGAGCGGATGCGGGAGATCGCCCGGGCCATCCAGGAGGGCGCCCGGGCCTACCTGAACCGGCAGTTCCGCACCCTGGGCATCTTCCTCGCGCTGCTCACGGTGGCCATCTTCTTCCTGCTGCCGGTCCCCGCGAACGCCGCGCACGGCGACCTGTTCATCCGGGCCGGCCGCTCGCTCGCGTTCATCCTGGGGGCCGGGTTCAGCGCGGTGACGGGCTACGCGGGGATGTGGCTCGCGGTCCGGGCCAACGTGCGGACGGCGAACGCCGCCCGGGAGACGGGCCTCCGCCGGGCCCTCCGGATCGCGTTCCGGGCGGGCGGCGTGGCCGGGATGTTCACGGTGGGCCTCGGCCTGTTCGGGGCGACCGCGATCCTCCTGATCTACGAGCAGGACGCCACGAGCGTGCTGGTCGGCTTCGGGTTCGGCGGTGCCCTCCTCGCGATGTTCATGCGGGTCGGCGGGGGCATCTACACGAAGGCCGCCGACGTCGGCGCGGACCTCGTCGGCAAGGTCGAGCAGGGGATCCCGGAGGACGATCCCCGCAACGCGGCCACGATCGCCGACAACGTGGGGGACAACGTCGGCGATTGCGCGGGGATGGCGGCCGACCTGTTCGAGTCCTACGAGGTCACGCTGGTCGCCTCGCTGATCCTGGGGGCGGCGGCCTTCGCCGACAGCGAGGTGGGCGCGATCGCCGGCGTCATGTTCCCCCTCTTCGTCCGGGCGATCGGCGTGATCACGTCGATCGTGGGCATCCTGGGGGTGACGCCCCGGAGCGAGACCGAGCACGGGATGAAGGCGATCAACCGCGGCTTCTTCCTGTCGGCCGGGCTGTCGGCGATCGCGGTGTTCGCGGTCTCCCAGGTGTACATGCGCGACCTCCGGCCGGCGTGGGCCGTGCTGTTCGGCCTGGTCCTGGCCTCGGTGATCCAGATCCTCACGCAGTACTTCACCGACACGAAGTACCGGCCGGTGCAGGAGATCGCGGAGTCCACGGTCACCGGCCCGGCCACCACGATCCTCTCCGGGTTCTCGGTGGGGCTGGAGTCCACGGTGTGGTCGGTGCTCGTGATCGCGGGGTCGGTGATCGCGGCCTTCCTGCTCGGGGATTCGACCGCGGAGCGGCTGTACTTCATCTCGCTCACCGGGATGGGGATGCTCACGACCGTGGGGGTCGTGGTCTCGATGGACACGTACGGTCCGGTCTCGGACAACGCCCAGGGGATCGCCGAGATGTCGGGGGAGTTCGAGGGCCGGCCGGCCGAGATCCTGGGGGGCCTGGACGCGGTGGGCAACTCGACGAAGGCCATCACGAAGGGCATGGCCATCGCCACCGCGGTCCTCGCCGCGACCTCGCTGTTCGGGTCGTTCGAGGAGGCCCTCAAGGAAGCGGGGTTCCGGTTCCTGGGGATCCGGGTGGACCAGCCGCAGGTCCTGGTGGGGCTGCTCGTGGGGGGGTCCGTGGCCTTCCTGTTCTCCTCGCTCGCCATCCGGGCCGTGGGGAGGGCCGCCTCCCAGGTCGTGGTGGAGGTACGGGACCAGTTCCGCCGGCACCCGGGGATCATGGACTTCAAGGAGAAGCCGGACTACGCGCGGGTCGTGGACATCTGCACGCGGACCTCGCTGCGGGAGCTCATGACCCCGGGGCTCCTGGCCGTGCTGTCCCCGATCGTCGTGGGGTTCCTCTTCGAGGCGGAGGCGCTCGGGGCGTTCCTGGCCGGCGCCATCCTCACCGGCCAGCTCCTCGCCGTGATGCTCGCCAACTCCGGCGGCTCGTGGGACAACGCGAAGAAGTTCATCGAGGAGGGGCACTTCGGCGGCAAGGGGAGCGACCAGCACAAGGCCGCGGTCATCGGGGACACGGTCGGCGACCCGTTCAAGGACACCGCCGGTCCCGCCCTCAACCCGCTGATCAAGGTGATGAACCTGGTGGCCCTCCTGATCGCCCCGCTGGTCGTGGAGTTCGCGGACGACACGGCGGTCCGGGTGGCGGTGGCGGCGGCGGCCGCCGTCGTGCTGGCCGCGGCGATCTGGTACTCGAAGTCGCGGCGGGCCCAGGCGCTCGTGGCGCCCGAGCCCTCCCGGGAGACGGCGCCGGTCCCCTGACCCCTCCATGGACGCGGTCCGGCGCCTCCTCCGTCGGCTCGCCGAGTCCGACGAGGAGCGCCTCGCGGAGGAGATCCGGGCCTGGGCGACGACGGTGCCCGGCGCGGTGCCGATCCGCTTCGCCCCCCTCCGGCGCCGGGTGAAGCTGGCCGGGATCGTCAAGCGGATCACGCTCCGCCCGGTCGAGGGCTTCGAATCGCTCGAGGCGCTGATCACCGACGGCACCGGCGAGATCGCCGTGGTGTGGATGGGCAGGCGCCAGATCCCGGGGCTCTCGCTCGGGACCCGCGTCATCGTGGAGGGCGTGGTGGCCGAACAGCGGGGCGGCCGGAAGATGGTGAACCCCTCCTTCGAGTTCGCCGCCTGAGGGCGGCCCGGGGTGGTCCGGGCGGGCCATGTCGGCGTGGGCCGGGGCTCAAGGTCCGGGCCCGAGCGGCCGATACGTCCTCCATGAAGCTCATCCGTTCCCTGCTCTCGGCGCTCGTGGTGGCGGCCGTCGCCGCCGCCGTGGCGAGCGCCGCCCCCGGCGGCGAGGGGCCCGAACCGACGGTGACCCCGGAGGTCACGATCTCGCCCCCCGCATCGCCCTCGCCGACGCCCGAGGTGTCCCCGTCGCCGAGCCCCTCCGCGTCCCCGACCGTCGTGGAGGAGGGCGGGGAGGGAGAGCGCACGTCCGGCAGCGAGCGGTTCGCCGCGTGCGAGGGGAAGACCGGCCTGGAGAACGCGGCCTGCCGGGTGGGGGCGAACCTGGAGGACCACCCGAACGCCGGGCTGGCGCGCGCGGCCGCCCTCCTGGCGGCGAAGGCCGAGGCCGCTGCCGGCGAAGCCGGCTCGTCCGGCCACGGCTCCCCGGGTCACGGCCCGGGCGGCGACCACCCCGGGAACGGGCATCCCGGCGACGGATGAAGCCTCCGGGGCGCGTCCCCGGCGGACCGAAGGAACCGACGGCCCCCTCCGCGGAGGGGGCCGAGGTTCGTCCGGAGCTAGATGGAGGCGGTTCCCTCGTCCGGGCCGGGGGGCGCGGCGCCCGGTGCCCCCTCCCCCACGACCGCCATCCGCAGCGCGGCCTCGCTCTCGGGCCCGGAGAGCGCGACGACCTCGTCCCCCGCGGTGAGGACCGTCTCGGGCTGGGGGATCACGACGTGCCCCTCCCGGAGGATGGCCACGATCGCGGAATCCGGCGGCAGCCGGAGCTCGTACAGCGGGCGTCCGGCGTTGGGCGACTCCGCGGGGAGCGTCATCTCGACGATGGCGATCCGGCCGCCCTCCAGGCGCATCAGGCGGACCAGGTCGCCGACCGTGACGGCCTCCTCCACCATGGCCGTGAGGATGTGGGGGGGCGAGACGGCGGCGTCCACCCCCCACTGCTCGTTGAACAGCCACTCGTTCCGGGGGTGGTTCACGCGGGCCAGGACCCGAGGGACCCCGAACTCCTGCTTCGCCAGGAGCGAGGTCACGAGGTTGTCCTCGTCATCCCCGGTCGCGGCCACGAGGACGTCCGCCGTCCCCAGGTCGGCCTTCTCCAGCACCCACGGCTCGCAGGCGTCGCCCAGCACGACCGTCACCTTGTCGGTCCACCCCTGCAGGCGCTCCACGGTGGCCGGGTCCTGCTCGATCACGGTGACGGCGTGGCCCCGCTCGGCGAGGTCCGCCGCCAGATGCCGCCCCACCGCCCCGGCGCCGCTGATCACGACCCGCACGCCGCCCCCCTCAGTGCTCGGCCAGCGGCTCGAGGAGCTCGTCCAGGAGGTCGAGGGCGTCCCGATGGACGAACAGCTGCGCGTAGTCGCCCTCCTGGAACGTGCTGGACGCGTCGGGGATGAAGCCGTGCCCCCCCCGGTCCACGCCGCCCACCAGGATCCTGCCCTCCGCCTCCATCGCCCGCACCTTCTTCCCCACCAGGTGGGGAGGGACCCGGACGCGCATCCGGAACAGGTCCCCGCCCGCCAGCGTCTCCTTGATCTCCTCCCGGGCGTGGAAGAGCATGGCGACGATCTGCTTCACGGCCCACCGGACGCTCGCCACCGTGGGGATGTTCAGGCGCTCGTAGATCTCGGCCCGTCGGGGGTCGAAGATCCGGGCGATCACCGCGGGCACGTGGTAGTGCTCCCGGGCCACCCGGGCCGAGACGATGTTGGAGTTGTCCCCGCTCGAGACGGCGACGAACGCGTCCGCGTCCTTGATCCCGGCCTCCTCCAGGACCTCCCGGTCGAATCCCAGGCCCACCACGGTCCTGGCCTCGAACCCAGGGGGGAGGCGGTCGAAGGCCTCGGGCCGCTTGTCGATGATCGTGACCTCGTGCCCGGCGGTGGCCAGCTCAACGGTGAGGAGGGCGCCCACCCGCCCGCAGCCCATGATGACCACCCGCATGGGTGGTAAGCGTAGCGCGACCCGCCCCGGGCGCGCGCCCCATCCCTGCCTCGACCCTCTCCACCGCCGACGCTAGGCTCCGGAGCCGTGGCCACGACCCTCCGCGGACGCCCCCCCGTGCGGGAGCTGGTGAAGCGCCTCCTGGTGGGGCGGGCCCTCGCCACCCACAAGCAGGAGCACCAGCTCCTGCCGAAGTTCCTCGCCCTCCCCGTCTTCTCCTCCGACCCCCTGTCGTCGAACGCCTACGCCACCGAGGAGATGATGCTCGTCCTGGTGCTGGCCGGGGCGGGGGCCCTCTCCCTCAAGCTGCCGATCGCCCTGGCCATCGCCGCGCTGCTCCTGGTGGTGGTCACGTCCTACCGGCAGACGGTCCGGGCCTACCCCCGTGGCGGCGGCTCGTACATCGTGGCCCGGGAGAACCTGGGCACGGTCCCGGGGCTCGTGGCGGCCGCCGCCATCCTCTCCGACTACGTCCTCACCGTCGCCGTCTCCATCACGGCGGGGACGATCGCCATCACCTCCGCGCTCCCCGGCCTGGCCGAGCACCGGGTGGCGATGGCGGTGGCCCTGGTGGGGCTCGTCTCGTTGGCCAACCTCCGAGGGGTGAGGGAAGCGGGGATGCTGTTCGCCGTCCCCACGTACGGGTTCGTGGCCATGGTGGGGATCACGCTCCTCACCGGCTTGGCCCGGTGCCTCGGGGGCTGTCCCCTGGCCGAGACCGCCGACCTCCCGCTCGCCGCCGAGGCCCCCCTCACGGCGTTCCTCGTGCTTCGGGCCTTCGCCTCGGGATCCACCGCCCTGACGGGCGTGGAGGCGATCGCCGACGGGGTGGGCGCCTTCCGCCGACCCCAGGCGAGGAACGCCGCGGCGACCCTCGCCATCATGGGCGCGATGAGCGTCACGATGTTCCTCGGCATCACCTGGCTGGCGCAGGCCCTCCACGTCCGGACGAACGAGGAGATCGCCCTCCACACGTCCGTCTTGGCCCAGATCGGAGAGACCGTCTTCGGCGGCGGTCCCCTCTTCGCGGCGCTCCAGGCCACGACGGCCGGGATCCTCGTGCTGGCCGCGAACACCGCCTACCAGGACTTCCCCCGGCTGTCGTCGATCCTGGCCCGTGACCGGTTCATGCCGGCCCAGTTCCGGAACCGGGGCGACCGGCTGGTCTTCTCCAACGGGGTGATCGCCCTGGCCCTGCTGGCCATCCTCCTCATCTGGGCGTTCGACGCGGAGCTCACGCGCCTGATCCAGCTGTACGTGGTGGGCGTGTTCACCGCGTTCACGCTCTCCCAGGCCGGGATGGTGCGCCGGTGGCTCCGCCAGCGCACCGAGGGGTGGAGGCGGAGCGCGGTGATCAACGGGGTGGGCGCCGTCGTCACCGGGATCGTCCTCGTCATCGTGACGATCACGAAGTTCACCCGGGGGGCCTGGATCGTGATCGCGGCCATCCCCGTGATCGTGTCGTTCTTCGTCGCCGTGCAGCGGCACTACGAGCGGATCGGGCGCCTCCTCCGGGCCAGGCAGCTCTCCGCCACCGCGGAGGCCGCCAACACGTTCGTCCTCCTGGTGCAGGACGTGGGGCCGGCCACCGCCGACGCCGTCGCCTACCTCCTGGCGGTGCGCCCGGAGCGGGTGGTCCCCCTGTACGTGGGTCCCTCCGACCGCTTCGGGGAGCACGCGGAGGCCTGGGCGGCCTCCGTCCCTCGCCTGGGGCCGCTGGAGCCGCTCCCGGGGGCCGCCGAGCACCCGGTCCGTGCCCTCCGGGCCTACCTGCGCTCGATCCCCCGCCGGCCCGACGACTTCATCACGGTCGTGATCCCCGAGGAGATCCCGGGACGGAGCCTCCTCGCCCCCCTCGGTGCCCGGCGGGCGCTCGTCCTGAAGACGTCCCTGCTCTTCGAGCCCGGCGTGGTCGTGACGAACGTCCCCCTCCTCCCGCAGGAGGTGGCGGAGGCCGCGGCCCACCTCCGGCACCCGGTGGAGCCCAGACGGAGCGTCGTGCTGGTCCCGGTCGCCGCGGTCCACGACGCCACGGCCCGGGCCCTGATCTACGCGAAGTCGCTCCGGCCCGCCGTGCTGGAGGCCGTCTCCTTCGTCACCGACCCGGAGGAGGCGGGGCCCCTGGTCGAGGAGTGGCACCGGCGCCGGATCGACGTCCCGCTCGCCCTGGTGGAGGCCCCGTTCCGGGACCTGGGGCCGCCGCTCCTGGAGGAGATCCGGTCCCACACCGGTCGGGGGGACACGATCGTCACGGTCGTGCTCCCGGAGTTCGTCGTGGACCGCTGGTGGGAGCAGCTGCTCCACAACCAGACGGCGTTCTACTTCAAGCGCCTCCTCCTGTTCGAGCCGCGGGTGGTGGTGACGAGCGTGCCGTACCATCTGGCCCCCGGGGCCATGTCGGCCGGGGCGGGCGATCCGGCCGGACGATCGGAGGGACGGTGATGGAGCGGGACGCCGCGCGTGCGCTGGTCCGGGAGAAGGCGGAGAAGGAGACCACGGTCCGGCACCTCATCTCGGTGGAGGGCGTGATGCGGGCGCTGGCCCGCCGGTTCGGCCAGGACGAGGATCTCTGGGGTTTGGCCGGCCTGTTCCACGACCTGGACCAGGACCGGACCCACGACGACCCGGACCGGCACGCGTTCCTCGCCGCGGAGTGGCTCCGGGAGGCCGGGGTGGACGAACGCGTGGTGAACGCGGTCCTGGCCCACGCCCAGGAGGCCTACCGCACCGACCTGATGTCCAGGGCCGTGGTCCACGCCGACGCCGTCGCCGGGCTGCTGGTGGCGGCGGCCCTGGTCCGGCCGGAACGGGCGGTGGGGATGAAGGTCTCGTCGGTGAAGAAGAAGCTGAAGGAGAAGGCGTTCGCCCCCGGCGTGAACCGCGAGGAGGTCACGTCGGTGGAGGACTCGCTGGGGATCCCGCTCGAGGAGTTCCTGGCCGTGGCCATCGAGGGCCTGCAGGAGGTGGCCCCGGAGATCGAGCTGGCCTGAGCGAGGCTCAGGGCGTCTCCCGGCCCTCCCGGCGACGCTGCATCAGCACGGCGGCCAGCTCGGCCCCGTACAGGAAGAGCCTGGTCGCGATGTGGAGGATGGCCAGGATCCCCACGACCGCGGCGAAGGTCCCGTACACGGCGGTGGCGCGGCTCACCACGCGCCTCCCGTACCAGGCCCCGGCGAGCTTGAGGCCGGTCCATCCCGCGCCCATCACGGCCGCCGCCGGGATGAGGTCCCGGTAGGGCGGCCCGGACCCGGGCGTGAGCGTGCGGTACAGCAGCAGGAACAGGCCGGTGTCCACGGCGAACGTCCCCACGTACCCGGCCAGGCGGGTGGGGCCGGCCGGGGCCGCCGCGAGCAGGGCGGTGGCCACCGTGGACCCCAGGCCGAGGAGCCCCACCAGCCCGAGCGACGCGGCCGCCCGCAGCTTCCGGAGGAAGACGTTGCTGCTCACGGGACGGCGGAGGATCCGGGCGAGCGTCTCCCGGGCCACCTCGGCCGCCCCCACCGCCGCCCAGAGGAGGCCGATGAGACCGAGGGTCCCCGCCCCGGCCCGGCCCCGCACGATGCTCCGGAGGTTCTCCGCCACGAGCGACTCGATCCCTGGGATGGCCCCCGCCAGCCGGCGCGTCCACTCCGCCTGCTGGGCCGGATCCCGCAGCAGGAACCCGACGATCGACAGGGCCACCAACAGGAGGGGGAAGAGCGAGAGGAACGTGTAGTAGGTGAGGGCGGCGGCCATGGGGCCCACCCCGTCCCGCCCGGCCCGCTCGGCGACGGCGAAGGCCAGGGAGAGCCCAGGCGTCCTCCGGGCCCGCTGCTCCAGCCGGCCGACCAGTCGCCCCAGCCCCACCACCGCCTAGGGCTCCCGCTCCGCGGCCCGCGCCGCCCGGACCCGGCGCGCCACGTACCAGGCCGCGGCGAGGAGGAGCCCGGCGGCGATGGCCGACGACGCCGGACGGAGCACCCGCTCCGCCGCCGCCCAGTTCTCACCGAGGAAGAAGCCCACGGTGGCCAGGGCGAACGTCCACGGGAGGCAGCCGAGCAGCGTGTACACGCTGAAGCGCCCGAACGGCATCCGGGCCACCCCGGCGGGGAGGCTGATGAACGTGCGGATCACCGGGAGCAGCCGCGAGAAGAACACGGCGGCCTCGCCGTGACGCTCGAACCACCCGTGGGCCCGGTCGATCTCGTGGGGCCGGATCAGGACGTACCGGCCCCACCGCCGGGCCAGGGGAAGGCCGCCCACCCAGCCCACCCAGTACGCGATCCAGGAGCCCAGGAGGTTCGCCACGGCACCGATCAGGCCCACGGCCACGAGGTCCAGGTCCCGTCCGGGGCCGGTGAAGCCCGGGCTGGCCAGGGCCCCGCCGAACAGCATCGTGACCTCGGAGGGGATGGGGACGCACGCCGACTCCAGCACCATCAGGACGAAGACGGCCAGGTAGCCGTACCGCCCGATCTCCTCCACGATGAAGCCCTGGACCGCCTCGAACACCCGGCCTCCCTCGCCGAGCCCCACGGTACACCGCCCCCACCTTCCCTCCTCCGGGCCATCGCATGCCCCCGGAGGGGGTAGGGAATAGCGGGAACGGCGCCGGGCGTTCACCGCCCGGGCCCCGCCACCTGAGCCTCCGCGGCGGGGGGCGGTGGTACCGTGGGCCGCCGGGGCCCGCCCGGCGGTCCCCCATCGAGGCATCGAGGAACGGTGATGGCATCCAAGACCCTGGTCGTCGTGGAGTCCCCGACCAAGGCGAAGACCCTGGAGCGGTACCTGGGACAGGGGTACACGGTCCGCGCCTCCTACGGGCACGTCCGCGACCTGCCGAAGAGCAAGCTCGGGGTGGACACCGAACGGGAGTTCGAGCCCGAGTACGTGGTGCCGGAGGACTCGGAGCGGGTCGTCCGGGAGCTCCGCGCCGCCCATCGGAAGGCGGGCGACCTGGTGCTGGCCACCGACTTCGATCGGGAGGGGGAGGCCATCGCCTTCCACGTGGCCGAGCTCCTGGGCGTTCCGGCCGAGGACGCGAAGCGCGTGACCTTCACCGAGATCACGAAGGACGCGATCCTGGAGGCGTTCCGCGCCCCCCGGGCCATCGACCTCAAGCTGGTGGAGGCCCAGCAGGCCCGCCGGATTCTCGATCGGCTGGTGGGCTACGGGATCTCCCCGATCCTGTGGAAGAAGGTCCGCCCCGGCCTGTCGGCGGGCCGCGTGCAGTCGGTGGCGCTCCGGCTGATCGTCGACCGGGAGCGGGAGATCCGGGCCTTCACCCCCGTCGAGTACTGGACGATCGACGCCCGCCTGGCCCCGGACGGGGAGGAGGAGGCGTTCACGGCCCGCCTGCTCCAGATCGGGGAGGAGAAGCTCGCGGCGTCGCCGGAGAAGCGGGGACTGCTGCTCCGCTCGGAGGAGGAGGCCGCCGGCCACGCCGAGCGCCTCCGGGCCGCCGCGTACAGGGTGCGGGAGGTCCGGGAGAAGCAGGTCAAGCGGACGCCGGCCCCGCCGTTCACCACGTCCACGTTGCAGCAGGAGGCGGCCCGGAAGCTGGGGTTCTCCGCCCGCAAGACCATGACGATCGCCCAGCAGCTCTACGAGGGCGTGGACCTCCCGGGCGAGGGCCGGGTGGGGCTGATCACGTACATGCGAACCGACTCCGTGAACCTCGCCGCGAGCGCCCTGGCCGAGCTGGCGGAGGTGGTCCGGCTCCAGTTCGGCCCGGACTACGCGCTGCCCAAGCCCCGTCGCTACCGGACGAAGCAGCGGGGGGCGCAGGAGGCCCACGAGGCGATCCGCCCCACCTCCCCCAAGCGGTTCCACCCCGACGCGCTGGAGGATTCGCTGGACCGCGATCAGGCCCGGCTGTACAGGTTGATCTGGCAGCGGGCCGTGGCCTCCCAGATGCGGGAGGCCGTCTTCGACCAGGTGTCCGTGGACGTGGAGGCCGTGGCCGGGGCCGCGACGTACCTCCTGCGGGCCACGGGGCAGACGCTCCGGTTCGACGGGTTCCGCCGGGTCTACACCGAGGGCCGGGACGAGCCCACGGAGGAGGAGCAGGAGGCGCTCCTCCCCCGCCTGGTCCCGGACCAGGCCCTCCGCCTCCTCGAGGTCCTGCCCGGCCAGCACTTCACGCAGCCCCCTCCCCGGTACTCGGAAGCATCGCTGGTGAAGACGCTCGAGGAGCTGGGGATCGGGCGTCCCTCGACGTACGCGTCCATCATCTCCACGCTCCTCGATCGGGGCTACGTCCGGCTCGAGGACCGGCGCTTCTACCCGGAGGACGTGGGCGAGGTGGTGACCGACCTGCTCGTGGAGTTCTTCCCGGACATCGTGGACGTCCGGTTCACGGCCCGGATGGAGGAGGAGCTCGACGACATCGCGGAGGGCAAGCTCCGCTGGGTCGAGGTCCTCGACGGGTTCTACGGTCCGTTCGAGCGGCTCCTGGAGAAGAACGAGAGCGCGATCGAGCGGTTCGAGGAGGAGCTCGACGAGCTCTGCCCGCTCTGCCCCGAGGAGGGGCGGGAGCCCGGGCGGCTCGTGGTGAAGCTCGGGCGGCACGGGAAGTTCATCGGCTGCCGGAACTACCCGGAGTGCCGGTACACGCGCGACCTGGACGGCCAGGAGCGCCCGGAGCCCGAGGTCCTGGACGAGGCCTGCCCGGAGTGCGGACGCCCCCTGGCCAGGAAGTTCGGCCGCTACGGCCCCTTCGTGGGGTGCACCGGCTACCCCGAGTGCCGGTACATCAAGAAGGAGGAGCGGAGGACCGGCGTCGCCTGTCCGCGCTGCGGGGAGGGCGAGCTCGTCGAACGGCGGGCCCGCCGGGGGCGGCGGCGGAGCGTCTTCTACGGGTGCAACCGCTACCCGGAGTGCGACTTCACCGTGGGACAGCGACCGGTGCCGGACCCCTGCCCGGAGTGCGGCTCGCTCATGGTGCTCGAACGGGACGGCTCGGCGAAGTGCACGAGCTGCGGGCACGTCGTCCAGGCGGTCGGCGGGCGGACGGAGGACGCGGCCCGGGCCGCAGCCGGCGGAGCGGCCGCGGAGGCCTAGTGGCCGGCGCGTACGCCGACGAGGTGGCCGCGCTCCGCGGCACCCGCTCGGCGACCCTCCGCGACCTCCTCACCCATCCCCCCTTCTCCCGGCTCCTGGCCGCGATGAGCGTGTCGGCGTTCGGGGACTGGGTCGGGTTCGTGGCCGTCACGGCCCTGGTGGCCCGGCTGGGACGCACCCCCGGGGGATCCGCGTTCGCCGTCTCCGGCGTCATGGTCGCCCGGATGCTCCCGGCCGTCGTCTTCGGCCCGGTGGCCGGAGCCATCGTGGACCGGTTCGACCGCAAGCGGGTGATGATCCTGGCCGACGTGGGCCGGGCCGCGATGTACTCCTCGATGCCGTTCCTGGACGCCCTGTGGGCGATCTACCTCCTGTCGTTCGCCATCGAATGCCTGTCGCTGCTGTGGACGCCGGCCCGGGACGCCAGCCTGCCCCGCCTCGTGCCGCGTCGCCAGCTGGCCAACGCGAACTCGCTCGGCCTGATCATCACCTACGGGATGCTCCCGCTGGGCGGCGCCGCCTTCGCCACGCTGGCCGGCATCTCCGAGGGGCTCTCGGCCCGGATCCCGTACCTGGCCGTGCGGCCCGAGGCCCTCGCGCTGTGGGCCGACGCCGGGACGTTCCTGTTCTCCGCGGTGATGCTGACCGGGGTCCCCATCCGGACGCCGAACGCCCAGCGGGTGGAGCGGCTCGAACTCTCGGCCATCGGTCGCGACGTGCTGGGGGGCCTGCGGTTCCTCCGGGAGCACTCGGTGGCCTCGGCCATGACGACGGGGATCGTCGTGGCCTTCGGCGCGGT
This sequence comes from Actinomycetota bacterium, assembly GCA_035573935.1. Lineage (GTDB taxonomy): Bacteria > Actinomycetota > UBA4738 > UBA4738 > HRBIN12 > DATLZM01. The sequence continues at coordinate 18,211 of DATLZP010000115.1, read as the reverse complement.
GGGCGCCGTGATGGCCCTGGGTCCGGTCTTCGTCACCCGCACGCTGGGGGCGGGGAGCGCGGGCTGGGGACTGCTCGTCACCACGTTCGGGATCGGCATGGGATCGGGGATGGCGGCGGTCACCAGGGCCGTCCGGGCGATCGACGCCGACCGGGTCGTGGCGGGCTCGATGATCGCCGCCGCGGCCACGCTGTTCGTGCTGGCCTCGATGCCGAACCTCTCGCTCGCCTCCGTGCTCACCGTGATCCTGGGCTTCTTCTGCGGCACGACGTGGGTGGCCGGCTACGTCCTGCTCCAGGAGAACGTCCCCGACGAGTACCGGGGGCGGACCTTCGGGTCGCTCACCGTGCTGGCCCGGCTGGCGCTCTTCCTCTCCCTCGCCGCGTTCCCGGCGCTCGCCGCGATCGTGGGGGACCACGAGTTCCACCTCGGCGGACAGCGGCTCGACCTGTCGGGGACCCGCCTGGCCCTGGCCGCGGCCGGCCTCGGCGTGGTCGCGGCCGGCGTGTTCACCCGCCGAGGCCTCCGCCGCTTCCGACTCTCCCGTCCCCAGCCGCTCGGGCTGATCCCCAAGCTGAAGCGCCCGCCGGCGGCCGGACTCTTCGTGGTCTTCGAGGGCGTGGAGGGGGCGGGGAAGGGCACGCAGATCGAGCGGGCGGCGGCGTTCCTCCGGGACCGGGGCCGGGACGTGCTCGTGACCCGGGAGCCGGGGGGGACCGCCGTGGGTGACCACCTGCGCGCGCTGCTCCTCGACGCGGGGAGCAGGATCGAGCCCCGGACGGAGGCCCTGCTGTTCGCCGCGGCCCGGGCCCAACACGTGGCCACCGTGATCCGCCCGGCGCTGGCCGAGGGCAAGGTGGTGCTCTGCGACCGGTACATCGATTCCTCCCTGGCGTACCAGGGGTGGGCCCGTGGACTCGGGGAGCAGGACGTCCTCACGCTGAACGTGTGGGCCACCCAGGGGCTGTTCCCCGACCTCGTGATCCTCCTCCACCTCGAGCCGGAGGAGGGGCTGCGGCGGATCGCCCAGGAGCCGGATCGGTTCGAGTCGGAGGGCACGGCCTTCCTCGACAAGGTGTCGGACGCCTACCTCAAGATCGCCGAGGAGCACCCGGAACGGTTCGTGGTGATCGACGCGGGCCGGTCGGAGGAGGAGGTCGCGGCCGACGTGCGGGCGGCGCTGCAGCGAGCGCTCGAGGACTCGGAGGGGAGCCGCGGTGGATCCTGAGCGGATCCCGCCGGTCCTGGCCGCGGTGCCGGGGCAGGAACGTGCCGTCGGGTTCCTGGCCCAGGCCTTGGCCCGGCCCCACCACGCCTACGTCCTGGCCGGGCCCGAGGGGAGCGGCAAGCAGCTCGCCGCCCGCGCCTTCGTGGCGGCGCTCCTCTGCGGGCGGGGGGGCTGCGGCGCATGCCGTTCCTGCCGGCTGGCGCTCGCCGAGCGTCACCCGAACGTGTTCCTGGTCGAACCGGAGGGCCGCGACATCCACGTGGACACGGTCCGCGAGGAGGTGTGGCACCCCGCGTACCGGACCGCGCCGGAGCCCGGTCGCAAGGTGTTCGTGATCCGGGAGGCCGATCGGCTGAACCCGGCCGCGGCCGACGTCCTGCTGAAGGTGCTGGAGGAGCCGCCGGCCGACGCGGTGCTCCTGCTCCTCTCGGCCCGGGCGCACGAGCTCCCGGAGACGGTCCTCTCCCGGTGCCACGTCGTCTCGTTCCGTCCGCTGGCGGAGGCCTTCGTGGTAGAGACGCTCGTGGCGGAGGGGGCCCCCGCCGAGCGGGCCCTGCTGTCGGCCCGGCTCTCGGGCGGGAACCTGGGGCGGGCTCGCCGCCTGGCGGCGGCCGGCGGTCTGGACTTCCGCGAGGTGGCGGTGGAGGCCCTGGGCCGGGCGAGCCAGGGACCGGCCGGGGCCCTGGCCGCGGCGGACCTCGTCCTCGCGGCGGCGGAGGGCTACCGGAAGGGTCTCAAGGAGGAGTTCCGCGCCGAGCTGGAGCCGTTCCTGGACGAGGCGGGGCGGGTGGAGGAAGCCTACCGGGGGGCCGTCCGGCGGATCGAGACCCGGCAGAGGCGTCGGGAACGCCGGGCCGAGCGGGACTTCCTCGACCGGGTCCTCCTGGCCTGCTCCGCCCTGCTCCGCGACCGCGTGGCGGCCACGGTGGGGGTGGGGCCCGACCTGCTCCTCAACGTGGACCGTGACCCCGGCCGGGGGGACGTCGCCGCCGACGCCCGGGCCATGGGGGCGATCGAGGAGGCCCGAGCGGCGCTGGCGGAGGACCTCAACCTGAACCCCCGGCTCGTCCTGGAGCAGGCCTTCCTCCACCTCGCGCCCCCTCCCCCGTAGGCCGGGGCTCGTCTCCCCCTCCCCCGTGGGCCGGGGCTCGCCCCCGGCCACGCCTCCCCCTTCCCCGTAGGCGGGGGCTCGTCCCCGGCGACGCCGTCCGCCCCTGGGGGGACACGGCTGGGGCGTCCTCCTCCTCCCGGGGAGTGGTGCCAGCATCACTGCCGGGACGCCCGGCCGGTGGGAACCTTGGCGTGGAGGTGACGCTCGTGAGCGTCCGGGTGCTGATCGTGGACGACCAGGCGCCGTTCCGCCTGGCCGCCCGGATGGTGGTGGAGGCCACGGAGGGCTTCGAGGTCGCGGGGGAGGCCGAGACCGGCGAGGACTCCGTGGAGAAGGCCCGGGAGCTCCGGCCCGACCTGGTCCTGATGGACGTGAACCTCCCGGGGATCGATGGGCTGGAGGCCACCCGGCGCATCCTGGCCGAGGGGGACTCCGTGGTCGTCCTCCTGCTCTCCACCTACGAGGAGGAGGAGTACGCGCCCCGGGCCGCCGAGTGCGGCGCCGCCGCCTACATCCCGAAGGCGGTGTTCGCCCCCGACCGGCTGGAGCAGGCCTGGTCGGCCGCGACGGCCGGCGCGGACTGATCCGACGTCTCCCCGCCCCAGGGCACCGCCGCAGGCGTGAGGTCACCGCGGGGGCCGGCCCGGTTTCCGACCCCGCCGCGGGAGACGCCGCTGGGGCTAGCCGGTGGTCCCACCGGGATGGAGCCCGTCCTCCCGCGTCCCTCCCGTGCCGACCGGCACCCGTCCGACGACCGAGGTCCCCGACCCTGGGGCCGAGCGGACCTGGAGGGAGCCGCCCACGGCCTCCACCCGGTCGGCCATCCCCCGGAGCCCCGTGCCGCCATGCGCGGACCCCGGGTCGAACCCCGCACCGTCGTCGGAGACCTCGAACCGCAGCTCGTCGTGCGCGGCGGAGAGCCGGACCATCACGTGCTCGGCCCGGGCGTACTTCGCCGCGTTCTGGAGGGCCTCGAGGACGCAGAAGTAGACCGCGGATTCCACCTCCCGTGGGTAGCGGTCGACCCCGGAGGCCTCCACCCGCACCGGGAGGGACGCCTTCCGGGCCTGGGCCTCGAGGGCGGCGGGGAGCCCCCGGTCGGCGAGGAGCGGCGGGTAGATCCCCCGGGCCAGATCCCGGAGGTTCTCGAGCGCCTCGGTGGCCTCGGCCTGGATCCGCCCGATCGCCTCCTTGGCCTTGGCCGCATCCCGCTCGACGAGCTGCTCCGCTAGGCGGAGCCGCACGGAGAGCGCCACCAGCTGCTGCTGCGCGCCGTCGTGGAGGTTGCGTTCGATCCGCCGGCGCTCCTCGTCCTGGGCGGCGACCAGTCGACGTCGGGACCCCCTGAGCTCCTGGATCAGCCGGACGTTCCGGAGGACCAGCCCGGCCCTGGGACGCGAGGTCGGCCACGAGCCTCTCCCGGGCCGGGTCGAGGGAGTCGCTCTGGGGCATCCGCAGGCTGAGCGCCCCGAGCAGCTCCCCCTGGTGCCGCACCTCGAAGGCCCGCTCGCCGCCGGGGAGCTCCGGGAGGGCGTCGCCGGCGACCCGGGCGGGACCGGCGGGCCCCCCATCCGGCGGCCACGTCGCCTCGGCCCGGAGCTCCCGCCCCATCAGGAGCCACACCCGGGCCACCTCGGCCCCGGTCCCCTGGGCGAGGATCTGGGCCATCCGGGGGAGCACGTCCTCGCTCGCGTACGTCCTCGCCACCCGCTCCGCGAAGCCGGAGAGCACCTCGTACGGCGTGGCTCGCCGCCCGTACACGATCCGGTCGGCCAGCCGGGTGGCCTGCCGCCGGAAGAGCGGGAACGCGGTTCCGAGCGCGATCCCGAGCGCGAACATCGAGAGCGGGGTGTTGCGCTCCCCCACCAGGAACCCGATCGAGACGACGACCGCGCCGTAGGCGATCGACGCCGACACGACGAGCAAGCCGAACACCAGGGTCTTCCGGACCACGAGGTCCAGGGCGTAGAGGCGGTACCGAAGGACGGCCACCCCGGCCGCGATGGGGATCCCGATGCCGACGCAGGCGAAGAACGCGAAGAACGCCACGTCGTTCACGACCGTCTCTTTCGGACCGAGGCCGATCCCGCTCACCAGCACCACGACCAGCGCGACGCCGCCCAGCGCGACCGCGAAGGCCAGCCAGCGGATCTGCTGACGCTCCACCCCCGTCGAGCGTTGGAACCGGAGCACCGGGGCCATGGCGCAGGCGATCGCCGCGGGGACCAGGACGAACGCGGCGGCCGTGAGCATGGCGTCGGCCGCCGCGTCGAGCTCCGGCACGGCGGTCGGGTTGGGGACGCGGACGCCATCGGTCGGCTCGATCGGGGCCGATCGGACGACCTGGCCGGCCACGGCCATGAGGCTGAACAGGCCGATCACGGGGGGGAGGGACCGCCACCTGTGGGATGGCACCCGCCCGGTGGGGAAGAGGAGCAAGAGGTAGAGCACCGAGATGATCGCGGGCACGTCGATCCAGCTCCACAGCCAGGCCACCGCGGACCGGAGGGGCAGAGCGCCCGGGTCGGTCCGGTACGCGTAGATCACGTACTCGGCGGCCGCCGCGCTGAGGAGGAACCCCACGCCGATGACGAGCATGAGCCAGCCGATCACCGGGACCGAGCTCCTCGATGCCACCAGCGCGCCGACGGCGGCGTAGCCGGTCACCAATCCGATGGAAAGCATGATGAGCATCGGGTCCTGCGAGAGGCTGCCGTTGCGGATCCCGAGGACCATCGCTCCCGGGAAGATCACGAGGAAGCCGACCGCCCACACGACCCAGGGGAGGCGCCTCCGTCCCCGCTCGCTCGCCTCGTGTCCTCCTCCCGGGCCGCCCCCGGTCGGGACGGGGAGTGGCTCCGGGGGCTCCGCGCGAGCGCCGCGGCTCACGGGGCCGCCCCGGCTCCGAGGGCGAGCGGGATCCGGCCCCGGACCACGGTGCCCCGGCCCGGCGCGCTCGACACGTCGAGCCGGCCACCCAGGGCCTCGACCCGGTCCCGCATCACCTGGAGCCCCTGCCCGGTCCGGGTGGCGGCCGGATCGAACCCCGGGCCCCGGTCCACGACCTCGAACCCGACGCCGTCGCCGTCCCGCGAGATGCGCACGGAGACCGCGGCGCCGGCCGCGTGCCGCTGCACGTTGCGGAGCGCGTGGACCAGGCAGAAGTAGATCCCGGCCTCCACCTCCGGGGCCAGGCGCGCGGCGGCCGACCCGCCGTCCGCGGAGATCTCGGCCGCGATCCCCGCCTTGCGGACGTGCGCCCGGAGCGCCGCCAGCAGGCCCTCCTCGGCGAGGAGCGGGGGGTAGATCCCCCGGGCCAGGTCCCGGAGCTCCTCGAGCGTGGTGTTCGCGAGCGCCCCCAGGTCGTCGAGGACGGCGCCGGCCGCCCCGGGGTCGGTCGTCGCCAGGCGGGCCGCGCGGTCCACGTCGGCGCGCATCGCGAGCAGGCGCCGCTCCGGGCCCTCCCGGATCTCCCGCTCCAGGCGCCGGCGTTCCTCGTCCCGGGCCGTCACCAGCCGCTCCCGGGACCGGCGCAGGTCCTCCGCCTGCGCCGTGAGCTCCCCGAGCCGGGCCTCGAGCTCGGCGGCGAGCCCCGCGTTCCGCAGGGCCAGGCCGGCCTGGGAGGCCAGGTCCTCCAGCAGCCGCCGCTCGGCCGGCGTGAGGGGGTCGCCGGGCGCCTTGGCGACGGCGATCTCCCCGACCGGCTCACCCCGGTGCGTGACCGGGATGGCGATGGGGGCCGGAGGCTCCGGCGCTCCCGGGGGCCAGCTCGCCGCCCGCTCGCCGCCGTCGCGGAGCCGGATGCCCACCCGCCCCCACCTGGCGCCGACACCTCGGGCCGCCACCTCCGCCATGGCCGGCAGCGTCTCGTCCACGGACAGCGTGTCGGCCATGCGGTGGGCGAAGCCGGCCATGACCTCGTAGGGGGTGGCCCGCTCGCCGTACACGAGCCGGTTGGCGAGCCGCTGGACCCGCTCCCGGACCGGCTGGAACGCCACCGCGACGACCGCCGTGGCCGCGATCTGGAGCGGCACGCTCGGCTCGCCCACCCGACCGGCCAGGGATCCCAGCCCCACCACGATCGCCACGTAGACGGCGCCGATGAACGCGGCCAACGCCCCGAAGACCACCGCCCGGTTGAGGACGAGGTCGATGTCGTAGAGGCGGTGCCTGAGGATCGCGATCCCGCACGCGATGGGGATGAGCGCCAGCGCGAACCCCGTCATCAGCCCGCCGGCCGCGGAGCGGTCGAAGGCGGGGACGGCCGTGGCCAGGATGATCGACGCGGCGAGGACGCCGGCCGCGAAGACGAACCACTTGAGCTGGAGCCGCTCATCCCCCCGGGACCGCCGGAACCGCACGACGAGGGAGGCAGCGGCCGCCATCAGGGTGCCCCCGAACACGAGCGAGAACGCCTGGAAGAACGCGGTCTCCTCGACGTCCGGCGCGCCGGTCCACCGGACGCCGAACGGGTTCGGGATCGTCCTCCCGCCCCCCGACAGCGTCGGCTGGAGCGCGGCGGCGGCCGTGGTCGCCAGGACGGAGATCACCGCCAGCCACAGGACCGGTCGCCAGCGCCGGGACGGCAGCCCCGCCGGGAACAGGAGCAGCGGGAACACGGTCGCCATGGCCAGGAGCGGGTACCAGTACCAGGCCTGGATCCAGGCGGCCAGGACGGCGAGCATCGGAGGGGACCCGGGACGGGGAAGCGCCATGTCGGCGTAGGTCTCGCTGGCGGCGCCCGCGGCGGCCAGGACCCCGATCCCGAGGAACAGCCAGCCGATCGGGTTCCGGGGGCGTCGCGAGGCCACCACGGCGCCGACGGTGGGGAAGGCGGAGAAGGCCACGATCAGCGGGATGTCCTGGAGCAGGTCCCCGGAGAGCGCCGGTCCCCGGACGGCGAGGGTCCAGCCCAGGCCGAGGGCGAAGGCCGCCCACGCGCCCCACGCGACGGCGGAGGTCGCGCGGAACCTCATCGGGCCGACCCCGGGATCTCCACGGGGACGGCGCCCTCGACCGTCGTCCCCAGGCCGGGGACCGATCGGACCTCGAGGTGGCCCCCCAACGCTTCCACCCGGTCCGCCATGTTGCGGAGGCCGGCCCCCACGGGGACCGTGGCGGGATCGAATCCCCTGCCGTCGTCGGCGACGGAGAAGCGGAGGTGTCCCGCCGCCTCGGTCAGCCGGATGCGGACCCGGCGGGCCCCGGCGTGCTTGAGCGCGTTCTGCAGGGCCTCCAGGCAGGAGAAGTACACCGCGGCCTCGGTCTCGATCGGCCACCGGGCCAGGCCGTCCCCCTCGATCTCCACGGGGACGTCCGCCAGTCCGGCCTGGTCCTCCAGGGCCGCGGCGATGCCCCGTTCCTCGAGGACCGCCGGGTAGATCCCACCCGCCAGGTCCCGGAGGGTCTCGAGCGCCTGGTCGATCTCGGCGCGGAGCTCCCCCAGGAGCGCGGCCGCCCGGCCCGGATCGCGAGCCAGGAGCTCCCGGGCCAGGCGGAGCTTGACGGCGAGGGCCACGAGGTGCTGCTGCGCGCCGTCGTGGATGTTCCGCTCAAGGCGTCGCCGCTCCGCGTCGTGCGCCGCCACGATCCGCTGGCGGGACGCCCGGAGCTCCTCCGCCCGGGCAGCGATCTGCTCCAGGCGGGCCCGGAGCTCCTCGGTGAGCCGGGCGTTGCGGAGCACCAGGCCGGCCTGCTTCGCCAGGTCGTCGAGGAGCGACGCCTCGGCGGGCGTGAGCGGCTCCCCCGGTGGCTTCGTGGCGGCCACCGCGCCCAGGAGCTCCCCGCGCTGCGCGACCGGCACCAGCTCGGTGGCGCCGGGGACCTCCGGGAGCCGGCCGTCGGCCATGGGGAGCGCCCGGGGGCGCCCGCCCCCGTCCTCCGGCCAGGCCGCGCCGAGCCGGAGCTCCTCCCCCACCCGGAGCCACACCTCGGCTCGGGCGGCGCCGGTCCCCTCCCCGATCACCCGCGCCGTGCGCGGGAGCACGTCCTCGGTCGCGTACGTCCCCGCGGCCCGGGAGGCGAATCGAGCGAGGACCTCGTAGGGCTCGGCCCGCTCCCCGTACACCAGGCGGTTCGCCAGCCGCCGGGCTCCCTCCCGCACCGGCTGGAACGCGAGCGCGACGAGCGCCGTCGCCGCCACCTGGAGGGTGAGGTCGGGCTCGGTCCTACCGAGCACCGACCCCACGCCGACCACGACCCCCACGTAGACGACCGTGATGAAGGCCGCGAGCGCGCCGAAGAGGACCGCCTTGCTGATGACGACGTCGATGTCGTAGAGGCGGTACTTCAGGATGGCGATCCCGATGGCAGCAGGCAGGAGGGGGATGAGGAGGACCGGGAGCACGTCGCCGCCGAGGTGGAACAGTGGGCTATTGAGGATGAAACCGACGACCAGGAGCGAACCACCGAGGGCGAACCACTTCAGTTGCTGGCGCTCCTCTCCCGCCGACCTCCTGAACCGCAGCACGACCGACACCGCCGAGACCAGCCCCAGCGCGAACATCAGCAGGATGGCCGCGACCTGGAGATCGAAGGCGAGCTTGAAACCGGCGGTCGCTGCGCCGGGTGCATCATCCCCGATCTCCAGCAGGATCGGGCCTCGGATGGGCCACGCTGTGATGGCCACGGGGATCGTCCCCAGAGCGGTGCTCAGCCCGCCCAACCAGGCCACGGGGCGCCACCTTCGCGAGGGAAGGTGACCAGTGGGGAAGAGCAGGAGCGCGAAGACGAAGAGGATCACGATGCCGGTGGGCCAGATCCAGGTTCCCACCCATGCCGCGAGGTCGCCGAGCGGAAGACCGCTCCGATCGATCAGTGCGTAGTGGGAGTACTGCTGCGAGAACGCCGCCATCCCGAGAGAAAAGCCGGTCACGCCGAGGAGCCATCCGATGGCGTTCTCTGGGCGGCGGGACCCCACGAGCCCACCGACGAGGGGGAACGTGAGTGCGGCGCCGACGCCGATGGTGCCGAAGCCGGTGCTGCCACCCTGGCGGAGCTGGCTGACGAGCAACGAGAGCAGCATCGCCGTCGCGGATACCCCGGACAGCGACCACGCGAGGCGGGAGGCGGTGCGTGGAGTCACGGCGTCGCCTCCGAGTGGTGGGTGGGCAGCCTCCCGGCCACGGTCGTGCCCGCACCGGGCAAGCTCCGGACCTCGAGCGAGCCGCCCAGGGCCTCGATCCGATCGGCCATGTTCTGGAGGCCGGCCCCCCGGGGGGTGGTGGAGGGGTCGAAGCCCGGCCCGTCGTCCTCCACGGCGAAGGCCAGCTCGCCTTCCGAGGCCCACAGCCGGACCCGGACCTCCGACCCCCCCGCGTGCTTCGCCGCGTTCTGGAGGGCCTCCAGGACGCAGAAGTACACGGCGGCCTCCGCCTCCCGGGGGTAGCGCCCCACGCCGTCCGCCTGGAGCCTGACCGGGACCGGGGCCTTCCGGGCCTGGGCCTCGATCGCCGCCGGGAGCCCCTTGTCCGCGAGGAGCGGGGGGTAGATCCCCCGGGCCAGGTCCCGGAGGTCCTCGAGCGCCTCGGCGGCCGCTCCCCGGAGCTGGGCCGCGGCCTCCCTCGCCCCCTCCGGGTCCCGCTCGATCCGCTGCTCGAGGAGCCGGAGCTGCACCGTGAGGGCCACGAGCTGCTGCTGGGCCCCGTCGTGGATGTTCCGCTCCAGCCGCCGACGTTCCTCGTCCTGGGCGGCTACGAGGCGCTGGCGGGAGGCCCGGAGGTCCTCGATCAGCCGGACGTTCCGGAGCACCAGCCCCGCCTGCCCGGCCACGTCGCGGATCAGCTGTTCCTGAACCGGTGTGAGCGGCTCGTCGGGGGGCGTCGCGACGGAGATCGCCCCGAGCACCTCCCCCTGATGGCGGACCTCGAACCCGGGATCGAGCGGTGCCGGGTGGGTGCCTGCCGGCCAGGTGGCGGCGGCGCGGTGTCCCTGCGCCGACCGGAGCCAGATCGTCGCGCGGGCGGCGCCCGTGCCCTCGGCGAGGACGCGGGCCATGCGGGGCAGGACGTCGTCGAGGGAGTAGGAGCCGGCCAGCCGGGCGGAGAACTCGGCGAGGACCTCGTACGGTGTGGCCCGCCTCCCGTACACGAGCCGGTTCGCCAGGCGCTGGGCCCGGTGGCGCACCGGCTGGAACGCCACCGCGACGACCGCGGCGGCGAGCCCCGACAGCAGGACGTTCCCGCGGCTCCCGATCAGTGCCCCGATCCCGGCCACGACGCCCACGTACACGAGCGTGATGAACGCCGCGAGCGCCCCGTAGACGACCGTCTTCCGGATGACCAGGTCGATGTCGTAGAGGCGGTAGCGGAGGATCGCGAACCCCATGGCGATGGGGAGCGCGAGCAGCGAGACGAGGACGACGAGGTTCAGCACGTCGGCGACCGCGGTGCCCTCGGCGGCATCCACGCCCAGGGCGGCGAGGATGCCCCCGGTGAGGAAGCTCCCGACGAGGCAGACCGCGGCGAGGACGCCGGCGTACGCGAGCCACTTGATCTGCTGGCGCTCCTCGCCCGAGGACCGCCGGAGCCGGGTGACCACCGCCGCGCCTCCGCCGATCACCCCGCCGACCAGCAGGAGGCTTCCCAGCCCGGAGGCGGCCACGAGGGGACCAGGAGGGCGGATCCCCAGGGGGAGCCGTCCACCCCCGTAGTTCGAGGGATCGAAGGCCATCGAGAGCGAGAACGCCGGGAGCCCGATCGCGGCCGCCCAGAAGAGGGCTCGCCACCGGCGCGATGGCAGACGGCCGTCGGGGAACAGCAGCAGGGGGAACGTCGTCGGGACGAAGATGGAGGGGACCCAGGCCCATCCGCCGATCCAGGCCAGGAGACGGGCGGCGAGCGAGGCGTCCTCCCCGAGCGCCGCCCATGAGTCCCCGCCGGCGGCGAGGCGGTCCTGGATCCCCTCGAGCGCGCCGATGACACCGATGAAGAGCGCCACCGACACGAAGATCCATCCGATCGCGTTCCCCGGCCGCCTCGACGCGACGAGGGCTCCGACGGTGCCGAACACGAGGAGCCCGAGGCCGATCACCGGGTCGCCGACCTCGCCCCGCCCTGCTCCGCTCGCCACGCTGACCGCGATCCCTCCCGCCGCGGAGGCGACGGCCGTCCCGAAGGCGCCCCACGCCACCCCGCGGGCCGTCCCCGGCCTCATCCCGCCCGCCCCCCGTCCGTGGGCAGCCGTCCCCGGATCGTCGTGCCGCGGCCCGGGACGGATCGGATCTCGAGGGTGCCCCCCAGCGCCTCCAGCCGGTCGGACATGTTCTGCAGCCCGGTCCCTCGGGGGATCGCGGCCGGCTCGAACCCCCGACCGTCGTCCTCGACCTCGAAGCGAAGCTCGCCATCCCCCTCCGAGATCCGGACGACGATGCGGGCCGCGCCCGCGTGCTTCGTCGCGTTCTGGATCGCCTCGAGGCAGCAGAAGTAGACGGCGGCCTCCGTCTGGGGCGGGTGGCGTGCCACGCCGTCCGCCTCAACGTCGATGGGGGTGTTCGACCTGCGGGCCTGGGCCTCGATCGCCGCCGGGAGCCCCTTGTCGGCGAGGAGCGGGGGGTAGATCCCCCGGGCCAGGTCCCGGAGGTCCTCGAGGGCCTCGGCGGCCGCCCCCCGGAGCTGCGACGCGGCCTCCCTCGCCCCCTCCGGGTCCCGCCCGATCCGCTCCTCGAGGAGCCGGAGCTGCACGGTGAGGGCCACGAGCTGCTGCTGGGCCCCGTCGTGGATGTTCCGCTCCAGCCGCCGACGTTCCTCGTCCTGGGCCGTCACCAGGCGCTGGCGGGAGGCCCGGAGCTCGTCGATCGTCCTCCGGAGCTCCTCGGTGAGCCGAGCGTTCCGCAGCACGAGGCCGGCCTGGGCCGCGACGTGGGCCAGCAGCCGGTCCTCGGTGTCCGTGATCGGCTCGTCGCGAGGCTTGCGGATCGAGACCGCGCCCAGCAGCTCGTCCTGGTGTCGCACGGGGTACGCGGCGTCCGCGCCCGGGATCGGGGGCAGCTCGCCGTCGGCCCCCACCCGCAGCGGCCCGGGCTCGGGTCCACCGGAGGGCCAGGATGCGGCCGGCCGGAGCTCGTCCCCCACCCGCAGCCACACGTCGGTCCGCTCGGCCCCCGTGCCCTCGTTCAGGATCCGGGCCGTCCGCGGCAGGAGCTCCTCCGCCGCGAACGTCCCGCTCATGCGCTGGGCGAACTCCGAGAGGACCTCGTAGGGCGTGGCCCGCTCCCCGTAGACGAGGCGGTTCGCCCAGTGCTGCGCCCGCCGGCGGACGGGCTGGAACGCGATCGCGAGCACGACCGCCGCCACGAGGGGGAGCGCGCCCATCCCGGTGGGCCGGACGCCGAGCACCAGGGCCGGGATCCCCAGCACGACGACCCCGTAGACGATCGTGATGAAGGCGGCCAGGAGGCCGAACACGACCGTCTTCCGGATCACGAGGTCGATGTCGAAGAGCTGGTAGCGGAGGATCCCGATCCCCGCCCCCACGGGGACGGCCATGAACGCGGCCGCCGCGATGAGGTCCCCCCCGAGCACCTCATCCCCCAGGCCGAGCAGTTGGACCGCCGCGCTGAACAGGAAGAACCCGGCCAGGACCCCGATCCCGAACGTGAACCACTTGAGGCGGAGCCGCTCCTCGCCGGTCGACCTCCGGAACCGCACGATCAGGGCGGCGACCGAGGGGAGGGCCACCGCGACGAAGGCGAGGAAGGTCGCCTGGTCGATGGAGGCCACCGGGAGGTCCACCAGGCCGAAGGGGTTGGGGACCCGGACCCCGTCGGTGATCTCCAGGCGCTCGGCCACGGCGAACAGGAGGGCGGACACGAGGAGCAGCGCACCGGCCGCCCACGCCACCGGCCGCCAGCGGGGCGATGGCAGCCGGCCGTCGGGGAAGAGGAGGGGAACGTAGGTCATGATCGGGCCGATCGACACGACCCAGGCCCAGCCGGAGACCCAGGCGGCGATCGCCCGGCCCGGGGGCGGAGCGGGGTCCGCCACGTAGGCCAGGAACTCGTACTCCCCGGAGGCGAAGCTCAGCGCGGCGCCGGTCCCGATGAAGAGGAACAGCCATCCGATGGGGTTCCCCGGCTGGTGGGAGACGACGAGGGCCCCCACCCCGACGATCGATCCGAAGACGACGACCATGGCGAGGTTCCCGCCCAGGCCTCCCCGTCCGTTCCGGGCGAGGAGGGCGAGCCCGCTGGCGACGAGCGCCGCGAACAGGGCCACCGCGGCCCAGGCCAGGCGAGAGGCCGTCCGTGCGGTCATGGCGCGATGCTGCCCTCCGGGTCCGGCCCCGGGAAGGGTGTGGTCCGAACCATCGTGGGGGGAGTCCCTCATCCCTGCCGCGTGCTGCCTCCCCCGGGCCGCGTCGGCAACCTTCCGCCCGGGGTGGCGCTCAAGCCTCTCACGAGTGGTGCCACCCGGCTAGGGCCGGTCCGGGTACGGGGCGTACGGTCGGGCCGGCACCGCGAGGAGGTGGGCGATGATCCAGAAGCTGCTGGTGGGGACCGACACCTCGGCCGCGGCCGACCTGGCGGTGGAGACCGCCGCCGCGCTGGCCGGAGCCAGGGAGGCGGAGCTGCTCGTGCTCTACGTCCGGCCGCCCCTCGATGCCCGGGAGGTGTTCGACCCCGGGAAGGTCCCGGACCCGGAGGCCTACCTGGCCCGGATGCCGTCGCGGTTCCCCGCCGTGAAGGTCCGGACCCGGGCCGAGGCGGGCGATCCCGCCGAGACGATCTGCCAGGTGGCCGACGAGGAGGGGGTGGACGTGATCGTCGTCGGCAACCGCGGGACCCACGGGAGGCGCCGGTGGTTCCTGGGCAGCGTACCGAACGCCGTCGTGCAGCACGCGCCGTGCTCGGTGTTCATCGTGGACACCCGCCGCGCGCAGTAGCCGGGGCCTCGCGCCCCGGCCCGTGGGCCTCGCGCCCCGGCCCGTGGATCGAGGGGGGCGGATCGGGGTCCCTCGCATCGAAAGGAGGAACCATGAGCGCCGTCGAGACGATCTCCAGGGCCGGGCGGGGAGCCCGGCAGGGCATCCGCGCCTTCTACGCGCGCCCGCTGGCGTGGGTCGCGTTGCTCGTGACCTCCGCCTCGCTCGCGTACGCGGGCGGCGGGGTGATGTTCTGGCTCCACGCGATCCAACGGGGCGAGGCCGGCCCGCCGATCGCCGACGTCTGGCACTGGCTGTTCGACTCCACGCTGGGCTTCCTGGCCCTCAGCCCGGCCCTGTTCCTGATCCTCCCCGGAGCCCTTGCCGCGGTGCACCGGGTGGGGGTCCAGGGGAGCCGGGCATCGTCGGCGGTCTACGTGGCCCTGGTCGGCGTGGTCTTCGGCGTGGTGACCGGGCCGGGGCCGTTCCTCCACGACGTCCTCGTGGGTCGGGGCACCCCTCTGGCCCGGCTGGCCGTGGCCGTCTTCGGGCGCGACCCCGCGGTCGCCGCCCGGCACGTCGAGGCCCACTCCACGCTCTCGGAGATGGCGCTGCAGGTGCTCGTGGGCACGCCGGTGTACGTGGCGACGGCGCTCCTCTCCCTGGCCGTGGTCCAGGGGTGGGCGGGCCGCCGCGGGTCCGGGGGAGCGGCGTGAACCTAGCCGACCGGCTCCTCCCGGAGGAAGGTGAGGACGGCCATCACGCGGCGGTGGATCTCACGCTCCTCCGACAGGCCGAGCTTGTGGAACAGCGAGTTGATGTGCTTCTCGACGGCCCGCTCGGTGAGGAACATCGCCCTGGCGATCGCGGCGTTGTTCTTCCCCTCGGCCATGTGCGCCAGGACCTCGCGCTCCCGGTCGGTGAGCTGGGCCAGCGGGGAGTGCGCCAGGCGGTCCTTGCGGGCCACGAGGGCCTCGACCACCTTCGGGTCGAGGACGGAGCCGCCGCGGGCCACCTCGTGGAGCGCCCGGACCACCTCGTCCACGTCCGCCACGCGTTCCTTGAGCAGGTAGCCGAGGCCGGCCGCGCCGTCGCGCAGGAGCTCGTAGGCGTACTCCTCCTCCGCGTACTGGGACAGGACCACGACGCCGGTGCCCGGGTGCTCGTCGCGGATCCTCTTCGCGGCCTGGATCCCCTCGGTGGTGTGGGTGGGGGGCATCCGGATGTCGGTGAGGACGGCCTCCGGGCCGTGCTCGGCGACCGCGGCCAGCAGGCCGTCGAGGTCGCCCACGGTGGCCACGAGATCCACGTCCTCGCGGGCGGAGAGGAGCGCGGCGGTCCCCTCCCGCACGAGGTAGTTATCCTCGGCGAACACGACGCGGACCACGGGGCGATGCTACACGGGGCGCCGGGCGCGTCGGACGAGCGGCCGGGCCCCGGGCGGGCGCCGGGCGGGGAGGGGTGGGCGTGACGATCCGGGTCGTGCTGGGTGAGGACAACGTCCTGGTCCGGGAGGGCGTGCGGGCCCTGCTCGAATCGTTCCCGGACATCGAGGTGGTGGGGGTGGCGGCGGACGCGCCCGGGCTGCTCCGCGCGGCCGCGGACACCGTTCCGGACGTGGTGGTCACCGACATCAAGATGCCTCCCCACTTCCGGCTGGAGGGGATCGACTGCGCGCACGAGATCCGGGGCCGGCACCCCGGGACCGGCGTCGTCGTCCTCTCGGCCCACGACGACGAGGACTACGCCATCGCGCTCCTGGGGAAGGGCCAGAGCGGCCTCGCTTACCTGCTGAAGGACCGCATCGCCCAGGGGGACGAGCTGGTCCGGGCCATCCGGGAGGTGGCGGCGGGGGGGTCGGCGGTGGACCCGGCGATCGCCGAGCGCCTGTCGGGACGGCGGGACGCGGCGGAGGAGGACCGCCGGATCCTCGACCTCATGGCCCGGGGCATGGGCTACGCGGAGATGGCCGCGGAGCTCGGCACGACGCAGGAGGCCGTGGACCGGCGGGTCACCGAGCTGTTCCGGCGGATGGCCGGGCGGGCGGATGGCGGCCTGATCGACGAGTTCAAGCGCCTGCACGCCGCGGTGGTCGAGCAGGCCGCCTCGCGTCGGACCCTGGCCTCCTTCGTCCCCCAGCAGCTCGCCGACCTCTTGGCCGCCCGGCCGGAGACGGCGATCGCGCCCCAGGAGGTCGAGGTGACCGTCCTGTTCTCCGACATCCGCGGGTTCTCGACGCTCGCCGAGCAGCTCCCGGCCCGGGACGTCGCGACGGTCGTGGGGCGGCACCTCTCCGCGATGGCGGAGGTCGTGCTGGCCCACGGGGGGACGATCGACAAGTTCCAGGGGGATGCGGTGATGGCCGTGTTCGGGGCGCCGGACCCCCAGCCCGACCACGCGGAACGGGCGCTGCGCTGCGCCCTCGCCATGCAGGCCCGTCAGGAGGAGCTGAACGCCGAGGGGTGGGGGATCCCGGGGCTCCCCCCGCTCCTCGTGGGGATCGGGGTGAACACCGGCCTCGTCATCGCCGGCACGGTCGGGGGCGGTGGCCGCCTCGAGTACACGGTGGTGGGGGACGCCGTGAACGTGGCCTCCCGGCTGCAGGCCGAGGCGGAGGGCGGGGAGATCGTGGCGGCGGCGAGCACCGTGAGGGCGGCGCCCGCCGTCCGGGCCGAGCCGGCCGGGGTCCGCCACGTCCGGGGGCGGGAGGAGCCGGTGGAGGTCCACCGCGTGCTGGGCGCGGAGGCGCCGTCGTGACCGGGCCCGGGGGGCGGCTCCTCCGGCGCCTGGAGCGCGCCCTGCTCGGGGCGGCGATGGGGGCGATCGCCCTCGTGATCGAGCGGCGGGTGCTCCGGACGCTCCGGTCCGATGCAGGCGCCCCCGCTCCCCAGCGGGTGGGCGAGATCGGCCGCCGGGGCTGACGAGGCTCTGCTAGGCTGCGCCACCGCGCCCGGGGAGGTGAGTTCGTGTACCGCTGGTGGGTCTTCGTGCACCTCCTCGGCGTCTTCGCCTTCCTCGCCTCGCACGGCGTGTCGATGTTCGCGCTGTTCCGGATCCGCGCCGAGCGGGACCCCCGGCGGGTGGCCGACCTGGTCGAGCTGTCGGGCTCGTCGGTCGGGCCCTTCTACGCCTCGCTCGGCGTGCTCCTGGTCGGCGGGATCGTCGCGGCGACCCTGGGGGGCTGGTGGGGGAGGCCGTGGATCTGGGCGTCGATCGCGATCCTCGTGGTCACGTCGATCGCGATGTATTCGATGGCGAAGCCGTTCACGGTGCGCGTGGGGACCGTGGCCCGGGCGCTGATGGAGGGCTCCGAGGCCGTCTCCGACGAGGGGTTCGCCGCGGTGCGACGGGCCGGCTCGGGCCTCGCCGTGGCCTGGATCGGCGGGCTGGGGCTGGTGGCGATCCTGTACCTGATGATGTTCAAGCCCGGCCTCGGGCTCGGCGGGCGAACGGCGGGGTCCGAACGGCCCGTCCCGCCCGACGCGCCGCGCCTGCAGCTGTCGGCGGCCGACTCCACGTCGTTCTCCACCGATCGCCTGGCGGCGCCGGCCGGCCGAACGTTCGTCATCGCGTTCGCGAACCGGGAACCCGGCGTGCCGCACAACGTCGCGGTCTATGCCGACCAGGGCTTCTCGCGGGCCGTGTTCGTGGGGGGCTTCGTGGACGGACCGGGCACCGCCCGCTACGTCGTGGGACCCCTCGACGCCGGGACCTACGCGTTCCGGTGCGACCTCCACCCGGCGATGAGGGGGACCCTGGAGGTCCGCTGATGGCCTATCGGACGATCGTCGTGGGGACCGACGGCTCGCCCACGGCCGCGGCCGCGGTGGGGGCCGCGGTCCGTTTGGCGCGGCGGTGCCGGGCCCGCCTGGTCCTCATCTCCGGCGTCCGGAGCGAGGGCTTCTCGGAGGCCGCGGCCCGCGCGGCCCTCGCGGCCGCGGTGGAGGCGGCGGAGGCCCGCCGGGTCGAGGTCGTGCGGCGCGCGCTGGGGGGCGATCCGGCCGACCGGCTGG